>NZ_JBCOME010000084.1:0-12671 GCF_040924365.1 Ruminococcus sp. 1001136sp1_2201st1_G3_2201SCRN_220225
ACTCTGTTGAAGTAATCATGTGTGAGACCGCTTCGGGCCTCGTCCACAAATAAAACTCCCAGATTAAAGGTTCGCTTCGTCTTCAAAGCTCTTGCCGATGAGTTGGGAAGATATCCCATCTCTGAAGCCGTTCTTAATATGTAGTTTTTTGTTTCTTCTCCGATATCGGAGTAACCATTTAATGCTTTACTGACAGTGGCGACTGAGACATTACATTGTTTTGCGATTTCTTTCATGGAAACCATATGCTTGCCTCATTCTTTCCTGTTTTTCTTTCCTGTCATCTCTAAATCGTTTTCGTAAGCTTATAGTACCCCCTAGTGCACAAAAAATCAAGTGGTTTCTGGCGTTTTTTGTGCGTTTTCACGTCATTCTACCTATTGCACAATTTGGATATTTGTGTTTTTAACAATTTAATCGTGAATAAGAGCTCTTTTCGAAATGTTTTCGCGAAAAGTTTCGTGTTTTAAATCTCTGATTTGTAATATATAATAGATTTAATTATTACTGTAATTTTTATGTTGCTTTTAATCAGTCTTTCTATTATACTAAGGACAAATATATACCATTATTCTTTACTTTTATTTCTTATTGCCTTTACTTATTCGTTTTCGTGTGTTAATTATCTCACAATTCAATCCAATTGATTTTTTCGAAACTACTCATTGCATTTGCAAAACATTATTACTTATATAAGCGCAGATCACTATGCAGCTTCGAAAATTAAAATAATGCACCCTGATGTAAATCACGAATAGCAATCAACCAATTAGAAAGAATTCAGCAAGAATAAAATTTATCAAAGGAGATCCACTATGAATTTCGGACATTTTGATGACGTCAATAAAGAATATGTTATTACAACACCAGATACCCCGTTGCCATGGATCAATTACCTTGGCTCCCAGGATTTCTTCACACTGATTTCCAACACCTGCGGCGGCTATAGCTTCTATAAAGATGCAAAGCTGCTCCGTATCACTCGTTACCGCTACAATAATATCCCGGTAGATTCCAACGGAAAATACTACTATATCAAAGATGGAGATACCGTATGGAATCCAGGTGCAATGCCAACCCGCACTCCTCTTGATGTTTATGAGTGCCGCCATGGACTTGGCTATAGCCGTTTCCACGGTGAGAAAAACGGCCTGGCAGCTGATCTTCTTGCATTCGTCCCTGTTGACACAGCCTGCGAGATCAACAAACTGACTCTGCGAAACAATTCAGATAAAGCGAAAGAGATTTCGTTATTTTCATATGTAGAGTTCTGCCTCTGGAATGCCGTTGACGACATGACCAACTACCAGCGAAACTTAAGCACCGGTGAAGTTGAGATCATCGGCAGCACCATTTACCATAAGACCGAATACCGCGAACGACGCAATCACTACAGCTTTTTCACTGTAAATACTCCTGTAGACGGTTTTGACACCAGCCGTGATGAGTTCTTAGGACTTGGCCGCGGCAATAATGCTCCAATCGTTGTAGAGGAAGGCAAGAGCCACAATTCTGTTGCCAGCGGATGGTATCCCATTGCCAGCCAGCAGATCAATGTTTCCCTGGCACCTGGTGAAGAAAAAGAATATGTTTTCCTTCTCGGCTATTGTGAAAACCCAAAAGACGACAAATGGGAAGCTTTAAACGTGATCAAAAAAGAGCCTGCTAAGAAGATCATGGAGAAATTCGAAACTTCCGAACAGGTAAATGAAGCTTTCGCCATCCTGAATACTTACTGGGATGATCTTCTCTCCCGCTATCATGTAGAGAGTAAGGATCCTCACGTAAACCGTATGGCAAATATCTGGAACCAGTACCAGTGTATGGTAACCTTTAACATGTCCCGTTCCGCTTCTTACTATGAATCCGGAACCGGCCGTGGAATGGGCTTCCGTGATTCCTGCCAGGATCTTCTTGGATTTGTACATCTGATCCCGGAGCGTGCAAGAGAACGAATCCTTGACATTGCAGCTACCCAGTTCGAAGATGGAAGTGCTTATCATCAGTACCAGCCGCTTACCAAGCAAGGTAACCTGGATATCGGAAGCGGATTTAACGATGACCCGCTGTGGCTGATTGCTGCTGTGGCCGCTTACTTAAAGGAAACTGGAGATTATTCCATTCTGGATGAAATGGTTGCTTTTGACTGCCATATGGAAAAAGCAGCTCCTCTTTTTGAGCATCTTCGCCGTTCCTTCGAATACAGCCGCACCCATCTTGGACCACACAAGCTCCCTCTCATCGGACGTGCTGACTGGAATGACTGTCTGAACCTGAACTGCTTTTCCAATGAACCTGGTGAATCCTTCCAGACCACAGGACCATCTGAGGGACCAGTTGCAGAATCTGTATTTATTGCAGGTATGTATGTAAAATACGGAAATGAGTTTGCAGAGATCTGCAGACGTGTTGGAAAAGAAGAGGACGCTGCTATCGCACAGAAAGCTGTTGAAGAAATGTACCAGGCAGTCCTTGACGCTGGCTGGGATGGAGAATGGTTCCTTCGTGCTTATGACGCCACCTCTCAGAAGGTTGGCTCCCACGAATGCAAAGAGGGGCAGATTTTCATTGAGCCGCAGGGCTTCTGTATCATTGCCGGCATTGGTGTAAAAGAAGGCCTGGCAAAAAAAGCTCTTGATTCTGTAAAAGAGCGCCTGGACACCAAATATGGTATTATGCTTCACCAGCCGGCTTACACCAGATATTACCTGAACCTTGGTGAAATTTCTTCCTACCCTCCGGGATACAAAGAAAATGCCGGAATCTTCTGCCATAACAATCCATGGATTTCCATTGCCGAAACCGTTATCGGAAGAGGAAACCGTGCTTTTGAAATTTATAAAAAGACCTGCCCGTCTTATATTGAAAACATTAGCGAAATCCATCGCACAGAGCCTTATGTCTATTCCCAGATGATCGCAGGACGGGATGCAGCCCGCCATGGCGAAGCGAAAAACAGCTGGCTTACCGGAACAGCTGCATGGACTTTCGTGAACCTCTCCCAGGCAATTCTGGGTGTACAGCCATCCTATGATGGACTTTCCATTGATCCGTGTATTCCGGAGGGCTTCGGTGACTTCACCCTCACCCGCCGCTTCCGCGGTGCCACCTATTACTTCGACGTTAAGAACCCGAATAATGTAGAAAAGGGTGTAGCTTACCTGGAGGTTGATGGCAGGCATGTGGATGGAAATGTGGTACCTGTTGAGGATGGAAAGACAGAGTATCATGTGACAGTGCATATGGAATAAAAATAAATATTACTAATTTTAGCAAGAGCCCCCGGAACCGAAATTCCGAGGGCTCTTGTTTTCCTATCTGTTTTATTTCTCGTAAAGCGGATGAATTTCTTTCTTATACGCATATCGTATAAACACAAAGCAGATCACTCCCGAGAACACCTCTGCAATGGGAAAGGACCACCAGCAGGCTCCAAGGCCACCTGCTTTTGACAGGATAAATGCAGCCGGAAGTAGCACTACCAGCTGACGCAGCACAGACACCGCAAGGCTTAAAAAGCCATGTCCCAATGCCTGAAACACAGAAGATGCAACCACAGAAAATCCTGCGATCAGAAAGCTGAGGCTGATGGTACGAAGTGCCGGGATACCGATTGCCATCATATCGTCAGAGGCGCTGAAAATTCCCAGAAGGCTTCCCGGGAACAGCTGGAATACAGCGAAACCAGCAAGCATAATACATACTCCGTAAATAATACTCAGCTTAATTGCTTTCGTAATACGCTTCGGTTTTCTGGCACCATAGTTGTAAGCAACAATGGGAACCATTCCATTATTCAGTCCAAACACTGGCATAAAAATAAAGCTCTGAAGCTTGAAATACACGCCAAATACCGCCGTTGCAGTGGAAGTAAAGCCCATCAGGATCTTATTCATTCCGAATGTCATAACAGAACCAACAGAAGCCATAATAATAGATGGGAAACCTACGCTGTAAATGCTGCGGATCACATCACCGGAAATCTTATATTTCACAAGAGAAATATGAAGCTCTTTATTCAGCTTCATATTCACGATCACACCTGCAATTGCTGCAATGATCTGGCCGGTAACAGTGGCAAGAGCTGCTCCTGTTACTTCCATTCTTGGAAATCCAAATAAACCAAAAATCATGATTGGATCCAGAATAATATTGATAATAGCGCCAAGAAGCTGTGTTGCCATGGAATAAATCGTTTTCCCTGTAGACTGCAGAAGCTTCTCACAGGTCAGCTGGATAAACAGGCCGAAGGACATAATTCCGATCACTCTGACATAATCCACACCATATTCCATGATCTGCGGATCCGTAGTCTGCACCCTGAAAAAAGCAGGTGCAAAAAATCCACAAACAATTGCAAATCCAATAAAGCTGAAAATCGCAAGATAAATACCGTTATTTGCAGCACTATTGGCATATTCCTGCTTTTTCTCTCCAAGAGAGCGCGACACCAGCGCATTGATACCAACACCAGTACCGGTTCCCACTGCAATCATCAGGTTCTGCACCGGAAACGCAAGTGAAACTGCAGTAAGTGCACTCTCACTTAATCTCGCCACAAACATACTGTCCACAATATTATAAAGTGCCTGGACAAGCATGGAAATCATCATCGGTACAGACATGGTGAGCAGAAGCTTTGCCACTGGCATCACACCCATTTTATTTTCCTGAACTTTTACTTCTTTTTCCAAAAACAATCCCCTCTCTTCTGTAATTAAACCTTTTCGTTTACTGTTCACTCCGTGACCAGTAACCCTTTTGTTCTGTCGCCCTCTTTTTTAGAGCGTGTTTGAAAAAGACTTTCTGCAAGATGAGCATCACAATTTGTAGGAAATTTTGTCCGAATGGGGCATCACAGCGGGCTACGCAGACGAAATTCAGGCAAAATATACCGCAAAGCAAGGCGTGCAGATTGCGGGAATGATTTTTCAAACCTGCTCCAGGCCAGTCCTCTTATTGTATATAAGTACATGCCGAATGTCAATATAAGGGTGGATTTATCTGAGAAATTATGCTATCCTTATTACTGTTTACTGGTAACGTTCCGTGAGCAGTAAATCTGTCCTTTTTTTCGATTGATATTTATCCAACAGGATTCAAAACAGAAACACCAGATATACACAATATCTTATTTTTATAAAACGGAGGATTTTTCTTATGGAAAGACACAGCTTTGCTATGGAAATCAAAAAAGGAAAAAAAAATGACTACCGCCAGATATTAGGAGAGATCTGGCCAGATCTGACTGCATTTCTGGATCAGGAAAAGGTACATAACTTCAGCATCTGGAACTGTGATTCCCTGATTTTCGGATATTACGAAACAGACGAAAACAACGAATTTTCAGAAGAGAAAAAAGCCAGCATCCAGGCTCTCACTTCCAGAATTGACCACACCTTCACCTGGATCTCCACCCCTGGCGAAAACATGCGTCTGATGTACCACAATTTCGGTATTGTCCGCGAAAACAAAGAGCTGATCCGCCACAGAATGTTCATGACCAGACTGAAACCTGATTGCGAGGAAGAATATAAGGCAAGACATGACGGACTGGTTGCCGCAAGAGAGGGCAGAATTGACCCGGGTCCTGACAGCAACTTCAGCATCTGGAGCGCAGGCGGATATATTTTCGGCTATGACGAAATCGATACCACTATGGAGACTGAGGAAACACCAGAAGCCCATGAAGCTACCGTTGCCTGGGAAACCCGCCAGCTTGGCATCATGGACTGGATCACCAATGACTGCGACTGGCTCACAGGAACAGTCCACTCTGCAAGTGTAAGACTGGCATGGCATATGGGGAAATAGAATCATAATGCTCCAAAACCCTCAATGATTTTCAAAGGTCATTGAGGGTTTTTCTTGTACAGATCATATTTCAATTCTTTTCTGAGAACCTCCAATTCTTCGTCAGTCCTTATGGTCCGCATTTCCAGATAGACCCAGTCGTCTACAATATGACCAATAACCGGAGTATCCATTTTCCGTAAGCAGTCACTGATTTCCTGTGCGGAAAGTCCTTTTCCATTCAGGCTTCTTATCTGCAATGCAGCTCCAGGCAGTGTTTTTCCAGGTGTAGTACCACCGCCAACAGGATTTCGTGTAGAGGTTACTGCAAGTTCATATGCAGAATCTTCGAACAACAATTCACCCATAAGCCATAATGCATTCCGCTTAAGTTTTTCTGCACTTCGACTCATCATATCATAAACCGGAATCTCTTTCTCCAGCTGACCTTCATCCAGATAAATACTTACCGTCTTATCCAGCGCCGCAGCTGTAAACTTATCGATCCGCAGCGCCCGCATGAGAGGATGCCGGGAAATCTTTTCGATCAAATCTTTACGTCCTGCCAATATTCCCGCCTGTGGCCCGCCCAGAAGTTTATCGCCACTGAAAGATACAATATCTGCGCCTTTCTTCAAAAGCTCCTGTACGGTCTTTTCAGGCTCGATTCCATAAAAGGCAATATCCACAAGGCTTCCGCTTCCAAGATCCACCAGAAGGGGAATTCCGCGGTTATGTGCTGTTTCTGCAAGTTCCGCAAGCTCTGCTTCATGGGTAAAACCGGTAATCTGATAGTTGCTGGTATGCACTTTCAGAAAGGCAGCTGTATTCTCTGTCACTGCATTTTCGTAATCCTCCAGATAAGTCCGGTTGGTAGTCCCCACTTCCACAAGCATTGTTCCACTCTGACTGCATACATCCGGAATCCGAAACTTCCCTCCAATCTCCACAAGTTCTCCTCTGGAAACCACTGTTTCTCCTCCAGATGCCAGCGCCGTCAGCATGAGCAGCACTGCTGCCGCGTTATTATTCACTGCAATGGCAGCCTCAGCCCCTGTCAGCTTACAGAGATTTTCAGCAAAATGATCATATCTGCTTCCTCTCTTCCCATTTTCCAGATTCATTTCCAGATTGGTATATCCGGTCATCAAAGGTACAAGCTCAGACACAAGTCTGTCCCCAAGGGGCGCTCTTCCCAGATTTGTGTGAAGGATCACACCGGTAGCATTGATCACCCGCTGCATCTGCCTCTGGCTTCTGCACGCAAGCAGTCTCTTCATTTCCTGCAAAACATACTCTGTATAATCTAATGTTGTCTCAGACAAAGCTTTCCGATCAGACAGCTTTACTGGTAAGCCATCCTTCTGGTCTGATAGTCCGGATGTATCCAGGAACACAGCTGGCTTTTCTTCCGCCAAAATCTGCTGACGGATGGCACCCCGCAGCTGCTCTTCCACCTTTCTGGCAGCTTCCAGTACTGCACGATGCCCATACTGTTCAGTCAGTTCTTTCGTCAGTTCCATTCCCATAAGCCTGTCAATCTTGGGTAGTCTGCGAAACAATTCCTTTCTCCTGTTCAGAAAGCTTTCCTTTTCTTTTTCTTTATGGACTTTCGAAGCATGCAGCTTCCTGTCACCTTTATCCATTATTTTTCTGTGCCTCAATCTGCTCCGCCAGATCATTCAGATACACCCAGCGATCCATTTTCTCTTCCAGCTGCTTCTCCGCCGCCTCTTTATCTGCCATGATTTCACGAAGTTTCACGGAATTGGTGGCATTTGCCATCATATCATTCTCCAGCCTGGCAATTTTCTCTTCAAGTCTGGCTATATCCTCATCAATAACAGCATATTCCCGTTCTTCTTTATAAGTAAATTTCAGTTTTTCAGACTTCTGACCCTGCTTCCAGTCTTTTCTGGTAGGTTTTTTCCCTTCATCCTCTGTACTGTTATTTCCGGAAGCTGCTTTATCCGACAAACTGCTGCCGGCCCCGGCACCAATTTCACTGCTTCCAACCCCATATTTCCGCGCTTTCGCCTCCGCATAATCTGTATAACCACCCTCATACTGGGTCAGTTTTCCATTCCCTTCAAAGGCAAAAATGCGATCCACCACGTCATCCAGGAAATAACGGTCGTGAGATACCGTGATCACAATTCCGGAAAATGTAGAAAGATAATCTTCGAGAATTGTCAGTGTCGGAATGTCCAGATCATTACTTGGCTCATCCAGAAGAAGTACATTGGGCGCCTCCATCAGTACCTTCAGGAGATACAGACGTCTCTTCTCTCCTCCTGACAGCTTGGCTACCGGTGTATACTGCATTGCAGAATCAAAAAGAAAACGCTCCAGCATCATAGATGCACTGATCTTTCCATCACGGGTAGGAATAAACTCTGCCACATCACGGATATAATCAATCACCCGCTGGTTACCATCCATGTCCGGCACTTCCTGGGCAAAGTAACCGATCCGGATCGTCTCTCCGATCTCCACGGTACCGGAATCCGGTTCCACCATTCCGTCAATAATACGGATCAAGGTGGATTTTCCGCATCCATTTGGCCCGATAATTCCAAGTCTCTGGTTTCTCAGCACAATATAGTCAAAATCCTCCAGGATCACCTTATCGCCATAGCTTTTGGAAATGTGATGAAGCTCTACTGTCTTTTTCCCCATTCTGGTCTCTACAGAGTCCATCTGCACATCCGTCTCCTGAACAGGCGCCTTGCTATTTTTTAACGCTTCCAGACGCTCCAGCCGGGCGCGCTGCTTGGTGCTTCTTGCACGGCAGCCACGCTTAGCCCATTCCATCTCCATACGGAGAATGCTCTGTCTCTTTCTCTCAGAAGCCAGCTCCATCTCTTCTCTTTGTGCTTTTAATTCCAGAAATCCTGAATAATTGGCATCATAGGAATATACTTTTCCATGACTGATCTCCAGAATTTTATTGGTAACTTTGTCAAGGAAATAACGATCATGCGTAACCATGATCACAACGCCTTTAAAGCGGTTCAGATAATCCTCCAGCCAGGTTACCATCTCGTTATCCAGATGGTTGGTAGGCTCATCCAGAATCAGCACATCAGAAGGGTTTACCAGAGTTCTGGCCAGAGCGACACGCTTCTTCTGTCCACCGGAAAGCTGCTCCACAGGGACATCATGTTCTGTAATCCCCAGCTTATTCAAAATATTTCTGGCCTCACTTTCCGTGCTCCAGTCCTTCTGCCATTTCCCATCAGCCACATAGTCCTGTACAATGGCACCTTTTGGAAAATCCGGCATCTGAGGCAGATAGGTGATACGAAGGCCATTCTGGGAAATCACCTGTCCCTCATCTGTCTCCTCTTCCCCTGCAATGATTTTCAGCAGAGTGCTTTTTCCTGTTCCATTGATTCCAATGATTCCGATTTTATCCCCATCATGAATTCCATAGGAAATATCATCAAAAATCTTTTTATCTCCAAAAATCTTGCTTACATGTTCAATGTTCAGTACATTCATAAAAACCATAACTCCTTTTTCACCATCCACTGGCATTTATTTCAGTATTTTCCGCCTCTGTCAGTTTCTTTTTTTCTCAAAACCATGGATCCAGTCTGATTTCAGATAAAAAATCAAAAACAGAATGGAGCTTAATGACCAGGTCAGCGGATACGCCCAGAATACAGTCTGGATCACCGGATGCAGCTTCACAGCGATGGTTATATAAGTCACACGGATCACGCACCAGCAGCCCAGCATAACAAACATGGGCACCGTAGCTCTTCCCGCTCCGCGCATAAGTCCTGCAATGCAATGGGAAAAGGCAAGCAGAAAATAGAACAGAGTAATGATATGTGCCTCTTTCACTCCGAAAGCAATCACTTTCGGATCATTGTTAAAAGCGGCAATAAATACCGGGCTTGCAAAATACACAATAATTCCCACGATCTCTGCCATCGAAATACTGCAGAGGATACCAATACGTGCTCCTTTTTTTGCCCTGTCATATTTCTTTGCGCCCAGATTCTGACTGATAAATGTGGTCAACCCCATAGAAAAACAGGTAATAGGCAGAAAACCAAATCCCTCAACCTTGGAATATGCCCCGCATCCAGCAACAGCCAGCTTGCCGAAGCTGTTGATATTAGACTGCACTACCACGTTTGCAATGGCGATCACGGAGTTCTGGATGCCGGCAGGAAGACCGTTGGATACAATCTGTTTCAGCATATAGGAGTCCAGGCGAACATCCCTAAGGGAAACCGTATACTCCTCCGGGCTTTTTTTCATCAGACGGTACAGGCACAAAAATGCACTCATAAACTGGGAAATGATAGTGGCAAGAGCTGCGCCCTCCACGCCCATTCCAAATCCGCCTACAAAAACCATATCCAGAGCCACATTCAAAAGCGATGAAAAAATCAGGTAATACAATGGATGACGGCTGTCTCCCACTGCCTGCATAATGCCTACAAAATTGTTATAAAGAACCAGTCCCAGGGATCCCATGGCATATACCTGGAAATACAGGGTGGATTTCGGCAAAATATCTGCCGGTGTTTTCATAAGGATCAGAATCTTCGGTGCAAGCACAACACCGCCAGCTGTAAGAAGTATACCGCACAGAATACCAAAAGCCACCGTGGTATGAATCGCCCTGTGAAGCTCCTTCTTCTGCCTTGCGCCAAAATATCTCGCTATGATAACGCCTGCTCCCATAGCAAGGCCCTGAAAAAATCCTACCAGCAGAAATGTAAGACTGCCGGATGAACTTACCGCAGCCAGTGCATCACTTCCCAGAAAGTTTCCCACGATCAGAGAATCTGCTGTATTGTACAGCTGCTGGAACAGGTTTCCCAGAAAAAGCGGGAACGCAAATCCCATCAGTTTCTTCCAGATAGACCCTTCTGTCAGCAGATTTTTGTTTTGTGAATTATTCATCTTTTTCCCCTCCATCAATCCTTTTTATCGTAACATACCACACCTGCTTTTTCAATCGTAAGTTGCGATGTGCTGTCCATTCTACGCCCTGCAATCGTGTTTCTGTTCACTTCGTTTACAGCAACACGCTTCGCGTTACACAAAACTCATGCATCCGCAAGATTTCACGCTCAAATTCTCGTTTTTTCTGTGAACTTTGTTCGCAAGAACACCTCGCGGAACATTACCAGTGAACAGTAATGTTGCGGAACAGGTTTTCACAAATCCAATTGCAAACATCCATATTTCGTGTATAATAAGACATATCATTATAATTATTTTTTCATACTTTTCGTAAATTTAAGGAGGACATATATTTGAAAAATCTGGAAACCATTTGGAGCAAAGCGGCTGCCCTGGGACAGACTCTGAAAGAATATCCTCGTCCGGATATGGTACGCCGTCACTGGATCAATCTGAACGGCATGTGGGACTATCTGATTACTGACAGCCGCATTCTTCCATGGCAATTTTACGAAAGCGAATATTTCCCCTTTGACGGACAGATTTTAGTGCCCTTTTCACCGGAAGCGCCTCTTTCCCAGGTAAAGCGCCAGCTTTTGCCTGATGAAACCTTATGGTATTCCCGTACCATCCAGTTGCCAGAGAACTGCCTGGATACAGAAAGTCAGCGGCTTCTTCTGCATTTTGGAGCTGTAGATCAGATCTGCAGTGTGTACATTAACAGAAAGTTCGTCGCCTATCACAAGGGAGGCTACCTTCCATTTACCACAGATATTACAAACTTTATCACAGAAGATCTCACAGTCTCTATCCTAATAAGTGTCCATGACTTCAGTGACACCTCCTATCATGCCAGAGGCAAACAGCAGCTGAAACGCGGCGGTATGTTCTATACTGCCCAGAGCGGGATATGGCAGACTGTATGGATGGAGATCGTACCAAACGAATACATAAGAGATGTGCGTGTTACCCCGGATTTGGATAATAGTCTGGTCCGGATGCGAATCCGCGTATCCTCCGCATCCTCGGCCGAAAATGCATCTCCCGCCCATATAAGTCCCACGGCAGCGGATCAGACAGATTCTCAGGGAACTGTTTTGGCTTTTTCACCTGACAGGCAGAATTCATCCAATGTGATCTGTAAGGTTTATCCACCTGTTTTTCTCGAAGCAGACGGACTTAACGATACATTATGCCAGGATGAAATAACTACCGCCGCAATCCGTCCCGGAAAAGAAGCTACCCTCTCCATCCCGGAAAATATGCAGAAGTCCTGGACTCCCAAAGAGCCGTGGCTTTACCCCTATTCCCTGGAATATGGCAAAGACCGGATTCTTGGATATTTCGCACTCCGCAAATGTGACGTACAGATAGCTGACGATAACTATCCCCGCTTTTTCCTGAACAATCAGCCATATTTTCAGAGCGGCGTGCTGGATCAGGGCTACTGGCCCGACGGGCTTTATACAGCACCTTCAGATGAAGCTCTCATCTACGATATTCGTGCAATGAAAGATCTTGGTTTTAATATGCTCCGCAAGCATGGCAAGATTGAAGCAGACCGCTGGTATTTCCACTGTGACCGCATGGGAATGCTGGTATGGCAGGATATGCCTAACGGCGGTTCTTCCTACCATCACTGGTTTGTCACCTATCTGGCCACATTATTAAACTGGATGCGCATTCCAGTAAAAGACCTCCACGCCCGCCTGCTCTCCCGCACAGATGTATTCGGCCGTCAGGAATACATTGACAATATCCGGGATATGGTCAGGACGCTGTATAATCATCCTTCCATCGTCACATGGATACCTTTCAACGAAGGATGGGGACAGTTTTCAACCAAAAAAATCACAGATTTTATTCACCGGCTTGATCCTTCCCGCCTGGTAGATTCTGCCAGTGGATGGTTTGATCAGGGCTGTGGTGATATTAACAGTCTCCATTAT
>NZ_JBCOME010000085.1:0-12201 GCF_040924365.1 Ruminococcus sp. 1001136sp1_2201st1_G3_2201SCRN_220225
GCAGACCAGGTTGTTGAGATCATGGCGTGTAATTATTCTGGAGAATCATTCCTGGTGGATGAATCTACAGGTGAAATTTATGATATAAAGCGCAGATATCAGAAAAATAAATCCATGAAGGTGCAGCTGACTTGTCAGATGCGTGAACGTGGGAAAGCGCAGGTAGGGCAATGGCAAGGATGACGATAACAGGTTTTGAAGATGTTGAAGAGATGTTGAATAAGCTGGCAAATCCTTATGAAATGGCTGAAAAAGCAGTGAATAAGGCCGCCCCAATTGTAGAAAAAAACCTGAAAACACAGATCAGATCCGCAGCTAACAGAAGGGATAAATACGGAAAACCGTATTCAACAGGCGAACTGGAAGCTTCCATAGTTGCTACAAACGCAAGAGACAATAGTCTCGGAGTGTTTGCTGTGGTAAAACCAAATGGAACTGATAAAAATGGTCTTAGAAATGCTGAAAAAATGGGTTATCTGGAATATGGTGTAAGGTCACACGGCCAGGAGCCAAGACCTGTACGCGCGGCAGCAGTAGCACAAAGCGAAAATGCAGTAATGCAGGTTATGGAAGAGGTAATTGGCGCGGAGGTGGACAAGCTGTGACAATAAATCAAAAGATAATAAAAGCGTTGAAGCCTCTTGGCATTCCGGTGACATCAGATTTTTTTGGCGGTGGAAATAGCGAGTATATTACCTTTAATTATGTGAAGGATGGTGCAGAACTATTCGCGGACAATCAGCCGATAGAGGATATATCCTCAATGCAGATTCATTATTTCCTGCCATCAACTAAGGATTACCTGGAAGCAAAAAGAAAAATTCGCAGGGCAATCCTGGAAGAAGGTGGAACGTATCCTGATGTAACCGTATTGATGGAACCAGATAATAAAACAAGACACATTGTCTTTGAATGTGAATTTGAAAATGATTATGATATGGAGGAATAACACATGGCACATATTGGTATGAAATATCCTGTAGCAGCAAAGTGGGCAGACGGAAATAAGTACACAGAAGGTTTTGTTGTTGCAAAAGCAATCAACTTCAATGGAACCCCAAATAAAAATGATGCAGAACTTCGGGCAGATGATGGAGTTGCTGAAACAGACAAAACTGTAAGAGACTGGGGGACATCTCTTGGAGTGGATGATCTGTCTCTGGAGAATCAGGCGAAACTGCTTGGTCATACATATGTAAAAGCGGCAGCAGGAGATTCAGGACAGGAAGAAACTCCAGAGAGTATTGAAATCGGAACTGAAGACGAAGCTCCATATTTTGGAGTTGGTTTCTATAAGCGTAGAAAGAAAAATGGTGTGGTTAGTTTCACTGTTATCTGGCTGTATAAAGTACAGCACAGTGAGCCTACAGAAAATGCTGAGACAAAAGGTGACACTACAAACTTCCAGACTGCCACCATTGAAGGTAAAGCATACCCAGTGGAAGTCGATGGTAAGATGTCTATTGGTAAAAAACTCGTATTTGACAGCGAAGCTAAAGCGAAAGCATGGCTGAACAAACAGGCAACAATTACTGCGTAAGAATTAAAGGAGATTGTATGAGCGACTTAAGACCAATAGGAGCTCCGGTTGTTATGGGTGGACAGGAATACAATATCCTGTTCACCATTGGAGCAATTGAAGCAATCCAGGAAACCTGTAATAAGGCATTAGTGAAAATTATGCCGGCAATTGCGAGAGTTGCTGACTATAAAACCGATTCGGAAGATATAAAAACACTTTATAGTGTTGTGGCTGCGTTTCTCACCGTGGATACAGGTAAGGAAGTAAAAGTAGAAGCCATTGACGGACTTATAAAGCCAGCTGAAATGCAGAAGCTTGCTATTACCTTGCTGGAAGCATACGGTTTTTCTATGCCGGATCCTGACAGTGATGATGAAGATTCTGGAGACGAAGAGGAAGAAAACCCAAACCAGGAGACCGGGCTATAAACGTAGCCCGGTTACTGTATGTGGGATGTAAGGTGCTCAATTATAGTGAAAAAGAAGTGTTCGGTATGACACTTCGGAAATTCTATCTGATCTATAATGAGTATTTAGATTTTAACGGTTTAAAGAAAAAAGATGAAGAATTAAATCTTGACTCATTTTTCTGATCTTCTTCCGCATCTTTGCGAAAAGATATTGAATTAGGCAGAGATGCGGATTATAATTAAGAAAAACAGAAAGGTGGGTGGCATATGTTATTGGTAATATTGTTTGTATTGTTATTATTTGCAATACTGATAGGGGCTCTGATAAAGAAATTTATCAAATGGGTTACATCGCCGGTGGTGTATAAAACCCACATTGAAGAAGTCCCAATATCCAAGAAATAAGTATAAATAAAAATCCATGTAAAAAGAGCATCTCGGTTTGAGGTGCTCTTTTTATGTGGATTTTTTGTTGGGAGGACTAACTATGGCAGGAAAGAAAATTGGAATTGTACTTGCACTGGACGGAGAAAGACAATTTTCACAGGGTGTATCAAATGCGAAAAAAGAAAGTGCAATGCTAAATTCTGAACTGAAAAAACTCAGCACAGAATATAAGGGAAATGCCAATTCTCTTGAATTTCTGACTAAAAAGCAGGAAAACCTGTCAAAGCAGACTGAGAGTTATCAGAAAAGGGCGGAGTCTGCGAAAAAAGGACTGGAAAATGCACAGAAGGTATCGCAGAAAGCCGCACAGCGATATGAAGAACTTTCCAAGGCATTGAAAGAGGCTGAAAAAGCCCAGGAAAACATGCAGAAATCTGGAAAGGATGGTACAAAAGAGTATCAGCAGCAGTCAAAGGAAGTGGAAAGCCTTCAGAAGGCTGTTGAAAAACAGGGCTTGGAGTGCCAGAAGTGCGAAGGAAAAGTATCGGACTGGTCTAAAAAAGTTAGTGACGCCGAGAATGATATAGAAAAAAATAACCAGGCTTTAAAACAGAATGAAAAGTATCTGCAAGAAGCACAAAATGCTACGGATAAATGCGCAAAGAGCATAAACGAATATGGGAAAGAAACAACGACGGTTATCACTACCACGAAAGAGTTCGGAGAGAGCTTGAAGGAAGGTTTTGGAGAAGCTTTAGCTGCAAAGGGGCTGGAACTTGCAGGAGAAGCTATTTCGGCAATTGGTGATAAGGCAAAGGAAGCTGCAAAGTATGTGGTGGAAGTCGGAAGTTCCTTTGAAGCTGGAATGAGTGAAGTGGAGGCTATCTCTGGAGCAACCGGATCAGAGCTGGAAGCACTGGAAAATAAGGCAAAGAGCCTTGGAAGTAGTACGAAATTCTCTGCAACGGAAGCAGCCAGCGCGATGACAAATATGTCCCTGGCCGGATGGTCTGTAAACCAGACTCTTTCTGGAATTGATGGCGTTCTACAGTTGGCAGCAGCTTCCAATATGGATCTGGCAGAAGCATCACAGGTTGTAACAGATAATATCAGTACTTTTAATCTGGAAGCATCGCAGTCAACCCATATAGCAGATATGATGGCATACGCGCAGGCGAACAGTTCGACTACAGCAGCAGAGCTAGGGGAGGCATACAAGAACTGTGGCGCCAACATGAATGCCGCCGGTCAGGACATTGAGACCACAACCTCTTTCCTGGAAGCATTGGCAAACAACGGACTCCGGAGCAGTGAAGCTGGTACTTCTCTTGCTGCTATAATGAGAGATCTGACCAGCAAGATGAAAGATGGAAAGATCGCCATTGGTGATACTTCTGTTACCGTAATGGATTCTAACGGAAATTTCCGTGACATGACGGATGTATTGAAAGATGTAGAGTCTGCTACAGATGGAATGGGAGATGCCCAGAAGCAGGCGGCTCTTATGGCTACATTTACATCTGACTCCATTAAGGGCTTGAACATGCTTCTTAATACCGGCGCTGATCAGGTGGCTGGCTATGAGGAAAGCCTGAGAAATTGTTCAGGTGCGGCTTCTGATATGGCAGATACTATGCAGGATAACCTGCAGGGTAAACTGACAGAGCTTAGCTCTGCCACAGAGGGACTGGGAATTGCAGTGTATGATTACATTTCAGGTCCCTTACAGGACGGCGTGGAATTACTTACGGATGTTGTGTCTGGATTGACAGACGCGATTACGCCTCAGAAAGATGCAATGGAAGAGATGTATGATGACGTCATACAGTCTTCGCAGAAAGTAGCTGATAATGTACAGGCGATTGACGATCAGTTTACCGGAACCCTGAATTCCGTGGAAAATGTAGGCGCTCTGGCTGACAGACTGGAAGAGTTAAATAATGTTGAAGATAGAACAGCTGTCCAGAAACAGGAAATGGCATCCATCGTGGACAAACTGTCACAGTCCATTCCAGAACTGGCTGGTGCTTATGATGATGAAAATGATAAACTGAGTGTAACTAATGATGAGCTGGAAAAACTGGTAGAAAACTATCAGCAAACAGCAATCCAACAGGCGGTAATTGCAGCCACACAGGATTTAATCAATGAGTCTTTAGCGGCACAGGTACAGCTGGATAAAGCACAGGAACAGAAAAAAATCACTGAAGATAGAATGGAACTCTTGGAAAAAGAGAGAGAATTAATTGTAAAGCTCCAAGAGGAAAGACAGAAGGCCAGTGTAGATCCAAGCTATCAAGTTGATATTGATTTTCCAACAGAGAAAACAAAACTTTATACAGAGGCATTGGAAAAAGGTGCAATAACACAGGATGAATTTAATTATGCTATGGAACATCTAAGCGATAGTAGCAGCGAATTGGATTCACGTTTGGATGGTATTGATGGAAGAACAGTAGCATATGGTGATGCAACTGGAATAGCAGCTACGAGCATAGCTGATTGTGCAGAGAAAATGGAAGGATATTCTCAAGCAATTGAGGAAAATCAAAAAACAATTGATAAATGCTCGGAAGAACAGGAAAGATATGCCAAAAGTGCAGAAAACATTACAAAAGTAAAAAAGGATAATACTGAATCAACAGAAGACAATACAAAGGCACAAGAAGATAATGCTGATGCAATCCAAGCAACCGGCTTGGCGGCAGCAGGAGCTGGCACAGCCCTGGAAGGGTTCAACAAAACTATGGAACGCTCCCAGGAAGCCGCGGATGCTGCTAAGACTGCCATGCGTCAGATCCTGGATGAATACAATTCCACCATGGATTCTATCAAGGCTGATTTGCAGGATAAAATCAGTTTTGCTGATAAATTTGACGGTGGAGATGATATTACCACAGAACAGATGAATGAGAACCTGCAGTCCTGGGTGGATGGAATCCAGAACTATCAGCAGAATCTTCAGCGCCTCAAAGAAGCCACAGACGAGAGCGGGCAGGCAATCTTTTCAGCAGAATTTATCCAGGCAATCCAGGATCAGGGAACTGATGCAGCTAATATGCTCCAGCACATGGTATGGACTCTGGACAATCAGGGTGAGTACGGCGTAGAACAGTTGAAAGGCATATCCAAAAAGTGGACTGATGCCATGGATATATCAGAAGATACAGCAACTGTAATGGCAGCTAATAAGACCGCCTATGAGATGACAATGGGAGATCTTGGTTCTTCAGATATTGATTTTTCTGATTTGCGCGAGTCCATTGATAACGCCGTTGCTTCAGCAGTGGAAGGCTGGGCTGAGCTTCCAGCAGCCACCCAGGAATCCCTCATGCAGACCGTACAGATGGCGCAGGAATGTGGTGTACAGATCCCAGAGGGACTTGCAGATGGAATTGCAAGCGGTGAGATAACCCCTCAGCAGGCAATAGATCAGCTGAACGGGACTATTGAAGGAACAATCCAGGGCGTGGCAGAAATCGCCAATAAAGCGGGTATCCAGATTCCGGAAGAAATCCAGGCAGGAATTAATGCCGGTGGTACGCAGGCAGTATCCGCTATGCAGGAGCTTCTGGCACTGATCCAGCAGCAGGCAGCAGATGCACAGTCTGCAGGTGAAGATGTTGGTACTGCTGTAGGAGAAGGAACCCAGAATTCAATTAAAGATCAGCAGTCTGGCGTTGAACAGGCTGGTGGCGAGATGGCGTCCGCCGGAGCAAAGGCAGCCGAAGAGAAAAAAGGCGAATATGAAAAAGCCGGAAGCGTAGCTGCTCAGCAGTACCAGACAGGTATCAATTCTGGAAAAAGTGGTGCAATCAGTGCAGCTGGAACCATGGCAGGACAGGCGGCATCTGCTGTTAGGACCTATCAGAATAGCTTTTACACTGCGGGATATAACGCAGCTGCTGGTGTAGCACAAGGTATATCAGCAGGCCAGTCCCAGGTCATCAGCGCTTCAATAAGAATGATCAATGCAGGTATTGCCGCAGCCAAGGCAGCAGCAGAGATCCATTCTCCATCAAAGAAATTTGAGAAAGAAGTCGGCTATCAGTTACCTGCAGGTACTGCATCTGGTATAACTAAAAACACAAAGGTAGCAACTGCAGCCGCTGGAAAAATGTCAAAGGCTGTGTTGAAAAACGCCACAAGCTGGCTTAAGCAATACAATAAGAGCCATGAAGTGTCCTTGGACAATGAAAAATGGTACTGGCAGCAGATACGTGATACAGCTGTGAAAGGATCCACAGCCTATAAACAGGCAACCTCTCAACTTAATAAGCTTAACAGCAGTTCCACGATCAGCAAGGCACTGAGCAGCAGTATAAAGAACAATTTTGGCGTATCCAAAGAAAAAGTTACCGGATCCGGAGATAATCAAAAGAAAACTACTAAGGACGCAGAAACTTATAATTCTGAAGTCCTCAGTGCTGCTGAAAAACGGCTGGAAAAGTACAAGACATTACATGCTGCCTCTTTAGCCCAGGAGAAAAATTACTGGACCACCGTTCGAAAGAATTTAAAGAGCGGAACTGATGCCTGGTATGAAGCAACACAGAAGATCCAGGAACTGGACACTCAGATCTACGAGAAAAAGCAGGAGAAACAGGAAGAGGCAGCCAAAGCCAGAGAGGAAGCTGCAAAGACCCAGGCTTCAGTACAGAAATCCCTTCTGGAGACCTACCAGACCTATTATTCTATGTCCGCCAGGGCAGAGATGGAATATTGGGATATTGCCAGAAAACAGTTCACAGCCGGCACGGATGAGCGCATAGAAGCAGATAAAAAGTACCTGGAAGCCAAAGAAGATTACGAAAAAGAAAAGCTGCAGCTTGATGAAGATTACAATGATAAGCGGGAAAAGCTTGAAAAAGAACTAAATGAGACCATACAGGAACTGGAAGAAAAAAGGGACAGTGCCATAGCTGATCGGAAGAAAGACATCCTTTCATCCATGAATAACTATGATGCCTGGGATGCTTCCGGATATACTGCAGATCGTCTGATTTACAATATGAATACCCAGGTTGAGGGACTGAAACTGTGGGAAACCCAGTTGCAGGAACTGAGCGGAAAGGGACTTTCAGAGGGGCTGCTGCAGGAACTGAAAGACGCAGGACCAGAAGCAACCGCCAATATTTACAGCCTGAATCAGATGACTGCAGAGCAGCTGGATGAATTTAACAAGCTTTGGGAAGAAAAGCAGGAGATAGCAGACCGGCAGGCAAAAAAAGATACACAGGCTACGCGGGATGCTATTGACCAGCAGATAAGTGACACCAAGAAAGACTATAAGAAGCAGCTGGATGATCTGGCAGCTGAAAATGCTTCGGCTGTTGCGAAACTAAATGAGGGACTATCTACCGGCTTGCAGTCCCTGGTGGAACAGGCTGGCCAGATTGGTGAGGATATTGTAGGTAACCTGATCGCTGGCATTCAGAAAGCTGGCACAGGTGGAACTTTGCTTGACGTAAATGTAACTCCGAATGGCAGCACTGCATCTGGCACGGCCTCTTCTGGATCCGGTGGAACAGATACATCCAGCACTGCTTCTTCAAGCTCAGCTTCCTCTGGGACAACATCTGAAATTGCGCCCGCGCAAAAAGCAGAGCTGGAGGCCGTGACCGCAGGTGTAGCGGAAGAACCGGCAGAAATTACAGAAGTACAAAAGCTGATCAATGCAAGTAAAGCCCATAAGAAATCAGTATCAGATGCTGAGAAAAAGAAGCATTCGGATCTGTGGCAGTACATTGTTAAGAACTACGGCCGGAGCGTCAACGATTCCACAGTTAAAAAGATTGCGGATGCTCTTAGCGTGGAAGCCGACAAAAAGCCTACATCAGCGCAGAAAAAAGCAATTCTGGCCGCTATGAAAAAGAACGGCCTGAAGACCGGTACTCAAAACGTCATAGAGGATCAGCTGGCGTGGTTATTTGAAAATAACGCCCAGGAATATGTTCTCCGTAAGTCCGATGGCGCGATCATGCAGAACATGCTCACCGGGGACAAGGTAATTAACCCACAGGGAGCAGAAAACCTTTATAATTTTGCCATGAATCCGGATCAGTTCCTGGAATCCAGATCTTCCCTGGAGGTAGGAGCGGCTGGAGTCGAGAAACTTAACCGTTTGATTCAGCAGCAGTCAGAGCACCAGGCGAAGTTATCAGGAAGCTATCGAAGTGATAACTCCGAAATACTGAGCAAAATGGATTCCATGATGAGTACGATGGAGTCCATGATGGAGAACATGGCAAGCTCCATGAAGAACTTAAAAGTATTCATGGATAAAGATAAGCTGGTCGGAGAACTCAGGGAAGACATGAACATAAAAAATGAAATGGCAGCCACAAGATACACAAGGGGGCGTCTGAGATGAATATAAATGGCTGGGACATATCCGGAGCACAGGCCAAACAGTGGAACGTGACTCCGGGATTTTCCGATATTGAAAATGAAAGCGAATGGCAGAGGGGAAGCCCACTGCCGTTTTTCATTAATGGATCAATCGGGTGGAAGACAATACGGATCACCTTCCTGGTATACGGCTCTGATCGAAATGAGATCTTGCAGAATTGCAGCACCCTGCTTTCCCATATGATGTCCGAGTCGGTCACCTTGGAACTGGATAAGTTCGATCACAAGTTTTGCGGGTTTATGAGCAAGCATGATTTTACAGAAAACCCGCTTGCCCGTCTGAAGGTGACATCCAACAGGCTGAGCAAGCTCACCGTTGATTTTTCCTGCTATGAGTTTGCTGAACAGCCAAACGGTTCACCGTTTTCGGAGTCCGCTTCCGGGATGCTGGAGACAGTAGTTACAAATCCTGGGAACATCCGGACGCCTTGTATGGTAGAGATTACGCCAAAGGTGGGAATGGAACAGCTGACAATAACTGGAATAAACCGAAATCTAGATACAGGAGAAAACCTTCGGGTGGTAATAAGAAGCCTTACTGCTAACAGTACTGTGATTTTAGACGGAGAAAGTGGGAAGATTACAGAAAATGGGGCTAACAAAGCAGCAGATGTTGATATTTGGAGCCTGCCGATCCTTTTACCAGGGGAAACAAGGATTACCTTAGACAGCACATGGACAGACATGACTGTGAAATATAGACCAAGATTTATGTAGGAGGAAAAAACATGACAAACCAGGAAATGTTAAACGCTTATAACGGATTAAAACTTTTTCAGGAAAAAGAAGCACAGATTTATAAAGAAGATGGAAAGAAAATTTTATCTGGAAAGATAAAACTGAGCTATGCCATTAATAAAAACACGAACTTATTGCTTAACGCATTAAAACCTTATGAAGATACCCGTAAGGAGTTAATGGAAGAATACCGGGATCTTGAACAGGAGGAAAAGGCAATTGAAGAGGAAAAAAAGCGAGCTGAACAGGAAAAGAGAGCCCCCGGAAATGTGGATATCATTCTTAAAGAAGGAAAAAGTGTAAAAGAGCTCAACCAAAAGATTCAGGAACTTCTGGGACTGGAAATGGATTTTGAGGTGCATAAGGTATCCCTGGAAGAATTTGATGGGCTTGATATTGGAAGTTGGGAATTAGGCATTTTTATGTTTATGATTGAAGACTAAACGGAGGCGGCCCTATGCTTAAGATATATGATACGAACCACAATGCCATAGGGCATATTGTCAAATACAAGGATCTGAAGGTTGCGAGCGACGTTACAACTGGCGATCAGACTCTTTCTTTTACATACATGGCAAGACATCATGAAATCTGTGAAGAGTATTATATTGAGACTCAGGATGCTGAGTATGTAGTAAAAGAAAAGAGTGTAAGCACAGATGGATTCCTCTCCTTTGTTGCGGTACTGAACCTGGAAGAACTGGAGGCGAAGCCCTGGAGCTCCTTTGGCATTACGGATTCCACAATAGAAGATGCGGCCAAGCTTGCTCTGGCTGGATCCGGCTGGACGGTTGGCGAATGTACCGTAACCAAGAAAAGAAATGCAGGGATATTGCAGACAAATACGCTTGGAGTAATTCAGAAGCTGTGTACTGCATTTATGTGTGAAGTCGTTTATGATACCAAGAAAAAGACAGTATCCTTTTACGATCAGGTTGGCCAGGATAAAGGGAACTTTTTCCTCACAGGGCTTAACCTGAAACGGTTACAGAGGAAGGGCAGCACCTACGACTATTATACGAGAATTATCCCTATTGGCCAGGACGGGCTTACCATCGAGTCCGTGAACGATGGGAAGAATTACCTGGAAAATTACCAGTACACGAATAAGGTGAAGACCTACATCTGGAAAGACGAATCTTATACAGATGCTGCAGCCATGAAAGAGGATGCAGAAGCGAGGCTGAAAGATCTGTCAAAGCCGGAAGTATCATACAGTGCTGATATTATTGATCTGGCCAAACAAAGAGCCGGATACGATGATTTTTCTTTTTCCCTGGGAGATACAATCACCCTGATCGATGCCGCCACCGGGATCCGGGAAAAGCAGCGGATCATCAAGCTTACACAATATCCACAGGACCATACCAAAGATGAGTGCGAACTGGCCAATAAGCTTCCCTCATTCGAAGAGGCCAGGGAGAAGCTCCAGGCCGCCCAGGAAATTATTAACACCGTAATCAGTGATGATGGACGGTACACGGGGACTATCAATGTATCGGATATTTTGCATTTTGACGAGGGTGTATATGGCAGCAGTGCGGTGGGAAATCTGCAGGGGTTGTACAATACTCTGGACGGGAGCTTATCAGAACTGAAACTGGCGGTAGGACAGATCGAGTCAAACTATATCAAGACAGAAGAGGCTGATATTAAGTTTGCCACCATTGAAAGTCTGAAAGCACTTGAGGCAGAAACTACCAGCATTAAGTCTAAATACGCGGAATTTGAGAGTACCGTTACGGATGAACTGGCGGCTAACAAAGCGTTAATCAATGAGCTGGATGTAAAAAAGATTAACGCCGCAGACGCTGATTTGAAATACGCAAGCATTGATTTCTCCAATATTGGCATAGCGGCTATGAAGAAATTCTATTCAGAATCTGGCTTGATTAAGAATGTAGTGGTCGGCGACCAGACTATTACTGGCGAATTGGTCGGTGTAACTATCAAAGGTGATCTGATCGAGGGTAACACCATCAAGGCAGATAAGCTGGTCATTAAGGGGGAAGATGGCCTTTACTACAAGCTTAATACCAACGGATCAGGAGTAACTTCGGAGCAGACTGACTATAACAGTTTGAACGGTACTGTTATCCAGGCCAAGAGTATCACAGCAGATAAAGTGGCGGTGACCGACTTGGTAGCTTTTGGTGCTGACATCGGTGGAAACCATATCGGACACGACTGCATATATTCCGGAGCTAAGACTTCTGCGCTCAATACCACCAGAGGATTCTATCTCGGCTCAGATGGCCAGGTAGGATTTGGCGATACGAATGAGTATATTCAGTTCTATAAAGGCGATGACGGGAACTTTCACCTGAGAATTAGTGCTGGCGATATTTTGTTTGGTAAGAGTAAGAAGACTGTAGAGAGCGCAATTACTGAGATCGACACTAAGGTTAATAACGTTAAGTCCATTGTTGGAAACACATACACTTACCAGGTTGGTACTAGCATGACAGATGTTCCTACAGGGGAATGGCTAACTTCAATGCCTAACGTACCACAGGGACAGTATCTCTGGACAAAAGAGACCACCTTATATTCAGACGCAACCACCTCCGTAGGCTATATCGCTACCAGGATGGGTGTTGATGGTGCTGGTGGAGCTACCGGACCGGCTGGACCACAAGGCCCCCAAGGTAACCAAGGTGGTCCTATGTCAAGATTTAGTACAAGTTAAAATAAGAAATTTCTCCCTATTTTAACCTGCCAGAAGCTCAGCCTC
>NZ_JBCOME010000086.1:0-12001 GCF_040924365.1 Ruminococcus sp. 1001136sp1_2201st1_G3_2201SCRN_220225
CACAAACGTATCTGTCTGCTTTATTCAGTTGTCAAAGAGCTGTGGCGAAAGCGTGTTGCTTTCATGTAAAAGCAGGGGCAGAGCAGGAAAGAGGGGATTGAACAAATCATGCTCTGCGGTTACTGCTTGTTATTCTTCTTCGATTTCTAAGGCAATATCAAACCCTAAAATCATTTTAATAAGTGCTTCTCTGATAAGTCCCTTTAACTCCATATCTACAACAATATAAACATTGCCGTATTCGTCATAGAGTGGACGCAGACAGCACTTTGATATGTACGGGTCATAAAATGCCAGTATCTTTTCAATCGCTTTTTCGTCCCCGTCCATTGCTTGTGAAAGCAAGTAGTAGGACGGCTTCTTAAATGTTTGTTTCATTTTTACTGTTTCTCCTTTAGTAATTTTTTCATAAGTGCCAATGAGTTATGCCGATTTTGGAATACACCGCTTCTGGAAATATTCTGCTTTTTTGCAATTTCTTCGTTGTTCATTTCCAAGAAGTAATACATCAGCAAAGTTTCACGGTTACGCTCGGATAACTGTTTCAAGGCTTCTGCCAATTCATCATCATAGACACGAATATCATTACCGCATACATTGAAAATCGTATAGTCCGTATCATAGTCGTCCCAGACAGCCAGATTTTCTACAACGATTTCTGGAAGTTCACAAAAGAGTGTTTCTTCCTTTTGTCGTCGTTTTAATTTCTTCTGATAGTCCTTAACAACATGTCGGACAACTTTCTTCAAACAACTTTCAAAACGGCATTGAACTGTTTTCTGGAAGTCAGACGGTTTCATCAATCTCACCCCCTTTCCGTTACGACGTGAAAAGTGGTTATCCCTCTTTCCGCACCATATAGGGAACGGCAGGTGTGATTTGTTAAGTTGAAACCGAAAAAATTTTAAAAATTTTTTTTGGTATGAAAAAAGCCCGCACAAAACATATAGTTTTATACGAGCTATTAAAGCTGTGAGATATTCAATTGTTGATAAAGTGCTGTTAGGTAGTGTATGAGTATATAAGATTATGCTTAAAACTTTCCATAATACAAGCCCCCTTACAGCACTTGATTTCTATTAAACTTTTGCCTTTGTAGCATAAGCATAATGCCCTCAGTTTTCATATTTCGTTTTTATTATGAGTTTAATTCAGACTTTTTATATATACGATACAATAATGGAAGTAGTATAAAATAGCATATTAAATATATTGTAAATAGAATCGGGATTGCCCCTATAACCTTACTCCCAATTTGATAAACATTAAAATAATTGACAGATGAACTGATTTGTAAAAGTTGGTCTGGCAACAATCCTAAAATTTTCGATAATACGGAAAAATCAGATAAAAAAGACGGAACAAGTAATATTACAAAAGGAACTATTACTGCTAAAACAGAAGAACGCATTTTTGCAGATACTAACATAGAAAGGGTCGACATAAATAACACCCCTATATATCCGCCTATTATTGTCAATAAAAATTTTTGTAATAATGTTATATTGTAAAAACTTTTCCAACCTCCCAAACTCGTTTGAATTAAGCAATTTGCTCCGTCAATACCCAAACACCCAAGAACAACTCCAGAAAAACAACATATAGAAATCCAATAAATTGCTGTGATACAGACAAATCCAGCTACAATTTTACTTCTAATTGCTTTGCTTCTTCCATATACCGTACTAAAAAAAATGGAATCTGCTTTTAAACGGAACTCATCAGAAAAAATTCCAGATATTAAAAATGTTCCAACTAACATAATCAACATTATCAATACTGGCAAATAATATAAAAGACTCGTCCAAGCACCTGCGTATTCATAGTAAAAAGGTATTTGCATTTCTTCATATTTTTCAACAAGATATTCTTTTTCTTGTTTTGTATAATTGTCCTTAACAGAATCCGAAGAAAGCCACTTCTTCAAGTTATCTATCCTGTTCGAATAAAAATTTCCTAGTTCTGTCGGAGTAACTGTATCAACTCGATAATAATCGTACTCTTGAAAATCACAAAAACTTCTATTTATCATATCTTTAATATCAGAAAACCCTTGTCCCCGAGAATATGCTATATTATTTTCCGTATCATTTTTTGATAAATATTCTTCAGAACTCTTTATTTTATTATTCTCCTCTAAAACTTCTTGCAATACACTCTCTGTTATATTACCTTTCCATTCATTTTTTACTTCTTTTAACCTGTTATATGCAGTAATTCCTGTATGACTATTTCCGCTAGAATCTACATATTCTATACTTCCAATCGCAAAATAACTAATTACTACAATAGCCACCAAAAGAATAATTAACGCAATTTTATTTGATGATTTTGCAAATATTTTTTTTAATTCAAATCGTACCATTATTTACACCTGCCTTTTCGCCGAAATAATACAAAAACACATCTTCAAGAGTGGCGTTCTCTCTTGTTGCCTTTTCAACTGGCTTATCTTTTGAAATAATTCGTAATTCTACACCATTCACATCTGATTTTATATTCGACACTTTATTTTTTTGCGATAAGTTCTGAACCATATTTTTTTCTACATGACATACCCAAACATATTCCTTCATTGAATTGATAAGGTCAACTACAGTTCCTTTATGAATCAATTGTCCATCTTTCATCAGTAGAATTTCGTTTGCAATATATTCCACATCAGAAACGATATGCGTAGATAAAAGTACAAGCCGTTCTTCTGCCAATTCACTGATTAAATTTCTAAAACGAATGCGTTCATTTGGGTCAAGACCAGCAGTCGGCTCATCAAGAATTAAAATTTGGGGATTATTTAACATCGCCTGTGCAATTCCAACCCTACGCTTCATACCGCCAGATAAATTTTTCATTTTTTTATTGAATGCTTTTTGCAAACCAACCTTTGCAACCAATTCTCTTACTCGTTTTTTTGCGACGATCGGTTTTATCCCCTTTATTGACGAAATATAAAGCAGATAATCTTTTACGGTAAATTCTGGGTAAAAACCAAAGTCTTGTGGTAAATACCCTAAAATTTTTCTATAATCTCCGTCCATAGCCAAAATATCTTTTCCGTTACAAGTTATTTTTCCCTCGGTTGGACGAAGTAATGTACAAAGCATACGCATAAGAGTAGTTTTACCTGCACCATTCACCCCCAACAATCCATATACACCTGTTGTCATTGTGACATTTATATTATCTACTGCTGTGAAATTATCAAATTTCTTTGTTAAATTAGTTATCGTTAAATCCATTTGAATGTCCCTCCCAATATCTAGTACAATCATGTAAAACTCTATAAATCATACTTCCTAAAATCAATAACGCAATTCCCAACAAAAGTATCCATACTGGCATTTTTATAACAGAATATATTTTTTCATTTGCTGTAATTAGCCACCATACTACACTCCACAGAATACATAAAACAATAGAAATAGTTTCATTTACATTTTTTTTATTACATAGCAGACCAAAACAAATACAGGCAGTAACAACCGCAGGAAAGACAAACTGTGATAGTAGGGAAAGCAATGTAATATGCAAACTTCCATGCAAAAATATACAGAATGCAGTAAGTAATATTACATCTACCAAGCCAAATAAAAAAATCCGTGTTGAATATATTTGTCTAAGAGAATAGTAAGATGTATTCTCTATTTCCATACATTGATTAGATTTATTTTTCCACAATTCTGGAATAATCAAAATCACAAATAAAACACTTGTAATCCCTAATCCTCTCTGTATGATAAAAATCTCTTGATTAAAATAAAGGGCTATTCCAATTCCTACCAATAATAACATCTGTAATATCCACCATTTTTTCTGTGTTATACGGAATTGCGACCATAAAAACTCTCGGTAAGTCAATAGCTTTTCCTGCTCTTTCAAATAAAAGATTTCTATTGACTTATTAACTGTGTCCACAATTTTTTCCTCGTTTGGTTCAATCCATGTATCAACCTCAAACATTTCAAAGTTCCTTTTCATGTATGTCCTCCTCTCTTCCAAAAATTTCCAATTGTTTTCGTGCATTTGTTAATCGGTACTTTGCTAAAGATAAACTAATTTGTAATTTCTCTGCAATCTCTGCAATTTTAAATCCATCTAAATAATACAAAACAACAACTTCTTTTAATTCTTTAGAAAGAGAGCTGATTGCACTATCTATAAACATTTTATCCAAGACTTGTTCCATATCATTTGACATTCCGTGTGTTAATAAGAACTCATCGTCCATCAATACATCTTTTTTCTTTTTACAATGGTTTTTGCATAAATTTCCAGCAATCGTATAAAGATAATTCATAGTTTTACCTTGATAATGATAATCAGATAATTTTGCGAAAAAATTTACAAATGTTTCTTGTGTTAAATCTTCGGCATATTCTGTGTCATAACAATGGTAACTACAATACTTTAGTATTTCGTTATAATATTTACGCACAAAAGTATTAAAAGCCTGTTCGTTACCTTGTTTCATTTTCTGAATTAAAAGAAAATCTGTAAGCACAAAATCCTCCTTTCTCATTTAAAATGTTATAAACGTTTACATCATTCTACTAAGTATAACAACACAGACAGATAAAAAGTTAGTCATTTTTCAAAATAATTTAAAATAATTACCAAAAGCAAAGAATAGCGTGCAAATCTGATAAGAAATGCACGCTATATCATTTATCCTACAATCTTCCAGTTGCTATCCTTATGTAGCACAAGCTCATACTGCGATACCTGCATAGCCTTTGTCTGATTATCAAGGAATTTCACAGCAACTTTGACTTTCACATTGTCCCCGTCCTTTATAAAAATAGGGTTTACCAATTCAGAATAAAGGTAGTCCCTGCCGATAGGTTCAAGTACATTCCCCGTTACATAATAAGCAAGCTCTTTTTCTGTGGCTGTTGGATAGAGCTTAAAAAATGTTTCCAGAAATGCGGTAGCGTCATTGACAGTATCAGCGTCCACACTTGCGTCTGCTTCTGGTGTCTTAGGTTCATAGTCTGATTTTTCGATTGCTGGTGCAAGGGTAGGGTTCTGAACGATTACCATATCCCCGTCAGCGTCTACATGGACTTTTACGGTATAGGTTGCTTTCACATTTCTTGTCTGTTCTCCCTCTTTTATCTGCTGATCTACTTCGTAGGTAGCAGAAAAAGTGTCCGTTCCCGATTGCTCGATATGCCACACAATCACATCTGTAACTGTGGAGCTGGTCGGTATATCGGTTCTAATGGTATCTATATTTAAGTCCTGCAATTCCTTTGTCAGATAACCGCTGATTGCCTGCGTCCTTGCTTCGATAGCTTCTTTGCTGTTATCCCATGTGTAATAGGACTTCGCAAAGTTTTTCACGAAATTTTCTATCCCGCTGGTGTCCTGCAAGCGAAGTTCAATGATTTCTTTTTCATGGGTCGTGTGCTGGTCGATAGCCGTAAAATTCTTATATACTCCAAAGCTCACGCTTGCGATAAGCACCACCCACAACGCAATCACGGTTTTCTTATGTGTGCCTACCTTGACAGTACGCACCTTTTTTTCTTTGACATTTTCAGTCGATTTCTTATTCTTCTTAAACATATTTTTCAAGTCCTTTCTATTGTTTTACTCGTCCTGCACCGATTAAGTGCTGTTGCCAGTAACTACTGCTTAGGTCTGCATATCCTATCGGGTCGCCTGCATGGTACATCTGTGTCGGCGAAACAAGAATACCGACGTGTGTTACATAACTTCCAGCGTTATAAGTGGAATGGAAAAATACCAAGTCCCCAGCCTTTGCCTGCGAGAGTGGAAGATGTTGGGTAGCGTCATACTGTGCTTGTGCGGTTCTCGGTAAGGAGATACCAGCTTTTCCATAGCACCATTGCACAAGTCCGCTACAATCAAAGGAAGTGTTCGGGTTACTGCCACCATACACATACTTCCAGCCTTGATATTTCAACGCTTCATTCATAATCGCTTGTGCCGTCGCATTATCAAAGTGTGCCACGGTCAGATATTGATTGACTAATTCCACATAGAACATATTTCCATAGCCATACCGCCAGCCCCCGTTCTTTGCAACAGCTATCGGGTTGGTATAGGTTACTTTCTTTCCCCCCGATTTCTCACGGGCGAAGCTCTCTGCTAGATTAAAAGTGTGCTTTTTTCCCTTTCCTGCCACATATCCCACATAGCCACCGCCATAGTTATAGGACTGTATCGCTACATTCAAATCGTCGATACCTTGATTTTTGCAGGAAGAAAGCAGGGACGCAAAATACTTACACCCCTGCTTGATTGAGCTTTCCGTATCTAAGGAATTAGGCGGTAATCCCAGACTTTCCGAACTCTGCATAACATCTTCTGCCGTACCGCCACTTTCTACTTGAATGATAGCCAATAGCACATTGACATACTCGGAAATGCCGTATTCTCTGGCATATTTTTCCACCATAGGCTGATGTTTCAAGACTTCTGCGGATAGGTTCATACTTGTAATACCAGAAGAAAAGTTGCTGTTCTCGTCGTCGCTGTCCGCACTAATCAAGACACCAAAGAAAAGCACCAGAGAAAAGAGGATAGGAAACAGACTGCCAATGATAGCGATATGTTTCAGTTTCATTTTTTCTTCTGTCCTTTCTTCGTTACAAGGTTACAGGTTTTCTCTGTGGTCTGCTGGTTCTTCTGGACGCTCTGCGTCTGCTGAACCTTTGTCCTGCGGTCTTTTGTGTAATTCTGGCGTGTTTCCTGCGATACCACTTTTTCTACATTCTGCCTATGTACTGGCTGTGCCGACTGGGTCGCTTTCTTATCAGAAGCACCAGAAGATAACGGACGCTCTTTGATAACATTTGTCTTGACTGGCTCACTTGCTTTTGAAGTGGTCGCTGTGGCAGGACGTTTGACTTCCTGCATTTTTTCCGCACTCGGCTTTGAAGCTGTGGCTGGTCGCTCATGGGGACGGGTAGCTCCCGCTGTCGCTGATCCGTCAGCCTTTCGCTGTGCGTGCCTTGCTTCTTGTGCCTTTTGAAGCTCCATACGTTTGTCAGCGATATTCTGTCTATGCTGTTCCTGCTTTTCCAAACGTCCCGTCTGTCTGGACTGCTGTTCCTGCACCATGCCACGCTTAAAATCGGACACGCTGGACTTTGCCTTTTCCTTTGCGGAATACACCGCATAAGCGGTCTGTGTCGGCATATCCTTGATATTTTCTTTGACAGCGTTTGCCTTGTCTTTCACTTTATTTTTCGTATCTAAGACAGCACCCACCTTTGAGCCTGCACGCTGTCCCATGCTGGAAGTGGTATTGCCCCGACTGCTTTTTGTGGCTGTGTTCCTTGTCGCTTTTCCGTTTGAAATCGTGCTACCTGCCACCGCACCAGCGACACCGCCAGCCGTAACCGCACCAGCAAGCCGTCTTTCCATACGCCTAGCCCTATGTGCCAAGTATAGATACGGTCTGCGGAATATCCTGCGTCCCATGCTTTGACTGTCGTTAGCGTTCAAAGAGAACATACTCATTAAGTCGCCCAGCTTCATGTAGATACCAGCGAAAGATACTATCTGCAAGAACGCCACCATGAAAAACGGGTAATCAGTGGATATGTTATAAAACATACTGGAAATACTGAACGCCACCGTTACAATGAGCGTTATTCCTGCCCGTGTCATAATGGTATTAAACACCCTCACGATTGCCTGCTTTGCCATGCTTTCATAGCTCGGTATCATGGAAAGTAGAAAACTGATAGGTAAAAACATTGCAAAGATAATAAAAAGTATCTGGCTAAACAACATCATGCCCGTAAGCAAGAATACAAATATCGTGATACCTAAGTTGAAGAACAAGAGGAAAAACACCATACCCAAACGGTTTACCACCTGCGGTATCGTCAAATTGTTGTTGTCGTTGTCCTCGATTTCTGTTTTCACGACTTCCTCTCTGGTTTTCCCGTCCTCGTCCTCTGGGCTTGCCGATACAAGAGCTTCTACACGGTCTGTTCCGATTTCCTCTGCGTTGCTGTTCCCGAATTGTAAGAGTAACCACGGCTGTTCCACTTGAATAGAAAATAAGCTGTCCCGTATCAAGTCCACGCTGTCCTTGCCCTCGCTGTCAGAGTTGGGGAGCATGATTTTTGTTCCCAAGTCCAAAGAAGCGGTACTGATGTCTGATGAAAATTCATTTATCTTCTTGATATAGTCGGGAGCGTAGGCAATAAAAGAAGCGGACAGCACGAACACCACCACAAAGTTGATAACAGCGTGAAGTGCCTTGCTGGTTTCCCGTTTTATCAGTCCTGTATAGGCAACATAAAGTCCCACCACTAAGATAATGAGAAGCAGGAAACCGACATAAAAGCCAGAGCTGGAAAAACCGTTCTGTGTTACGCCTGCAAGGGTCTGTATGCTTTTTCCGATACTGTCTGCCATATCATTGATGAAGTCCAGCTTATAGGCTTCCTGCACCACATAGCCCGTAGCATTGCTTAAATAAAGGCTTATCGTCCAGACAAAATTGGTAATGCAGTAAAGCCCGTATTGTACCGATTTTCCGATACCGTCGAGCCAGTTCCACGGAAGCCACGACCAGCTATTATCGACGAAAAAATCAAGCTGGTAGTTGGAAAGGGGATATTTTGAATAAAGATTTCCTGCATTTATGGTATCGTCCACAAGCCCCGTTGCATGAGCCACCGTCCCCAGAAGTGAAAGCAGGATAAGGGAGAGTGCTACGACAAACAGAGCCATTTTGAGAAAGTGGAAAATCTTCTTTTTTGTGAACGCACCTTTTATCCTTTCTTTCATCACTCCACCTCATTTCTCTGTACGGGCGGTCTGGTATCAAAGGCGTGTAGCAGTTCTTCAAAGACGGGGTGTATCTGCACCACACCGACACGCCCGTATAAGTCCTGCAATAAGCATTGTCCGTTCTCTAAATCACGCAAGCGTTTCTGGTTGTTCTCGTCGTCCTTGTCAATGCCGAAAAATTCTAAGGTCTGCTTTATCTCGTTAATGTCAGTAGAACGAAAGGCAAATTTCAAGCCGATATTGTTTTTCAGACTTTCCTTTGCCACGTCCCCAGAAGATTGTGTAACAAAATAAACGCCTGCCTGCATAGCTCGTCCAGCACGCACCAGCTTATTTGATAAGGTTTCGCCTTGTGCCACGTTTAAGAACGCCCACGCTTCGTCAAGGTCTACAATCTTAAAAATACTTCTGTCCGAATGGATAAAATCAAGGGCAAAGGTACTAATCACAATCAGCATAGACACCGACAATAATTCAATGGTCGTGTATTCCTCAAAGGTCGTGTCCTTATCTGGTAATACTAAGTCCGCTACTTGAATGATATTGAGCTGGTTATCCAGACTGATAGCATTTTCCACCGTACCGTCTGAAAACAGCAGGTGTGCAAAGTCGTAGTCCGTGAAGCTGTCGATATGTTCTGCGATATTTCTTGATATGGGTGTATCTTCACGGCGTAGCTCGTCTATCACATGGAGCAAGCCCCGACTGTCGCTCTGGGTAACGGAGCGTACCGCCTTACGAAGTACAGGGAATTTTTCGCCGTCCCTAGAGGAAATACCCGTTAAAAATGTCAAGATGTCGATTGCCAGACTTTCAGCGTCTTTTACATTCTTCATAATCACGAACGGGTCAAGAAGTCCTGCATTGTCCTTGTCGCTGGTAAGATTTACGATATTGATTTCATGGGCGATTTCTGGGAGCGTTTCTTTCCAGTTGCCCCTCTCAGCTTTGGGGTCTAAAATGACTGCTTGACCGCCAAACAGCACCGCATAATATACCAGAAGATTGTTGCAGAATGACTTTCCACCGCCAAGCGAACCGACAAAAGCAGAAGCAAGGGCGTTTGTTACTGTGCCTTTTACACCCTGCGAAGCTAAAGACGGTTGCAGGTACACATTTCTTCCCGTATCAACGGAATAGCCCATATAGATACCCGTAGTTTCCCCTAACTGCTGTGTCGCTCCAAAGCCAAGCCCTGCCAAGAAGTCTGATTTTACATACTGCACATAATCATTGATATATCGCTTGCTGGCAGGTAAAAATTCAGAATGAAGCCCCAGCATATCCCCAGCAGGACGCACCAGCTTTACATTGAGGTCGTCGTAAAAGTCCTTGACTTCATCACAACGGCGTTTCAGCTCGTCAAGATCGGGTGCAGACACCCGTATGACGTAGCTTAACTTATACATACTTTCTTTGCTCTGGTCTAAATCCGTTTCCAGCTCGTCCACGCTGTCTAAAGCGTCCACCACATTTGAGCTGGTTTCACTTCCAGCTTGATAAGCGTGATTGTCAAGGTCTTTCAGTTCCTTTTTCTTATTTCTTACGGTGCTAAGAGCCTTTCTGTTCTCCACGATTTCTACATTCATAGAAGTATCAACGGGGAACGTAAACTGCTGTTGCTGGAAATAGAATATTTCAGACGACGGGAAATCAAGCTCCCCGACAATCGCATTGACGGTAAAGTAGGACACATAGCTTTCCCTGTCCTCATGCTCCAAGCGTAAATATCGTTGACTTTCTTCAATCACACACCTTGTCGGACGGATAAGGTCATAATACTTTATCAGCGTTTCTTTCTTGTATTTCTTCTTTGGTAGCTGGTACTCATAATCTTCATAGGCGATACCGTCCCTGCCGTAAAGATGTTCCATGAGATACCCAAAATCATTGATTTCCAAGCGACGCACCTTAAAGCGACGGGAGATTTTATTTTCCAGTAACTTTTCCATTTTCATGTAACGGTTGATTTCATCATTCGGCATGGAAACAAAATCATTCATCAGCGTATGGTTCACTTCATGGAGAAATTCCGTGAACGTCAGCCACGCCGATTTTTTGATGTTCTTCAGATTGAGCTGTTCTTCCGTAACCATGAGCTTAAAGCCAAGAAAAAAGCGGTAGTCCACTTGATTGTCCCCAATCATTGATACTAACGCTTCGGTCTGTTCGTCTATCTTCTGGCAGGCAACTTCCTTTAATTTCCCCGTAACCAGCTTCTTTGACTGCTCCTGCATACTTCGTATTGAGCTTTCCGTGGCAATCTGCAACGCATGAATTTTTCCCTCACGGGACTGTGCGATAAGCTGGCGAAAGCTGTCATGCACGATAAATTTCTGCTCTGCGGATAGGAAAGAATAGTTGTATGGTATCAGCTCATAGTAAGCGAACACCTCATTGTCCTTGTTCCAGACAAGGTTATTGTCAATATATTTTATCGGGAACATAATTCACACTCCTTACTGCCGTGATTGTTTCATTCAAGGTCTGCTTATGCAGTTTTACGGCTTTTCCTGCATAAGTGATTTTCGGTCGCAGGGCATAGGTTATCTGTGATTTCAAAAAGCTGTACGGCTTCTTTCCGTCAAAGGTTTTCTGCGACATGAACCAAGTGAGAGCAACGGGAATACCAAAGTATTTGAGAAATGCTCCCTCAATCATGGAAAGTGGGGGAATATCCCCAAACAGAATAATGAGAAATTCCGTAATCACAAACCATGTAATCTATCATTTCTTCTTTGGTGTGATACACATTTCCCATGACTGTCCCCAAGTCCGCAAGGTCAGCGTTCTTTGGGTCTAAAATGTAAAGGACAGCGTTGGTATGCAGTAGGGCTTCAATGAGTGTCAGCAGAAAATAGGTTTTACCGCCACCAGTCCCACCAGCAATCAGAGCGTGGGGAAGTGCGTCATATTCCCAAACAAGATTTTTCATCAGTCTAAGACAGCCGTTTTCTGCCCGTACTTCATCAATGGTAATGCGGTTCGCTATCATATCATAAAGCAGGGTATATTCGATATAACCGTCATGTAAGGTCTTGTCGGTCAGCTCGCAATACAAGCCACTTTCCAATTTATCCTCTAATCGTAAAAGCTGGTCTTGATATTTTCCTAATGTGATTTCACAGCGAATATGAAGCAGTCCCTTTTCCATTTGATAATAAATCTTTGGAAACCAGACGATTTTTTCCCTTGATCTGCTTTGCAGGTCAGTAAAAAAACC
>NZ_JBCOME010000087.1:0-11941 GCF_040924365.1 Ruminococcus sp. 1001136sp1_2201st1_G3_2201SCRN_220225
TGCTTGCATTCTCTAATGATTATTATGGATTGATTTTTAGGGCAACACAATCCGTCGAATTATTTTGCGCTTACAGATTTTGTGCCATTGCGGTAGTTAGGCTCACCAGATCTTTCATAACGGTCATAGCCGAGATGATCATCCATTTCTTTTTCAAGCATATCTTGGAGTGTTCCAGATAACAGGTCTTTTAATGCCTCCTGAATGTCATCAGCAGACTGAATATCATACTCTTGAAACAATCCCTGAATGAGATTTCTCTTTCCTTCTGTCATTGGTTTTGGTTTGTAAACTTCTTTTTTTCTGTTTGCCATTATAAAAGGCCTCCTATGATTTTTATATTTTATCATAGAAGACCTTAATGTTGTTTATTTTACAGAGATTTTTTCACAGGCTCTTGAGTTCGGGGAAAGGCAGTACTGAACTGGCTTAAATTCTGCATTTGTTCTTTCAGATCAGATTGAAAACGGTCAGCATGTTGCTGGCCGAATTCTTCTTCAATATAATCTGCAATGTCGGTGACATCGTAAATTGCTTCCCAGGTTAAAATAATTTTATATTCTTGCATTTCTTCGTGCATCCCTTAATTCTGTGATTTTGCGAAAAGCATCTTCCAGTGGCAATTCACGACCAGCTTCCATATCATCAATTCCCCGGTCTAACATGCGGAGAAGATGATTGTTTTCCTGGTTATTATCGGTTGTAGGGACTTTTTTTGTTAATTCCATGAAATCACTCCAATCATACGGTTTATAAATAGTGTATGTTGTTCAGAAGTATCTATCCATAGTTTAGCATAGAATGGGCAGCAATACAATTGAATTATTTTGCAGGAGCGTCCGTCAGACCAAGAAGATTTTCGCAGGAAACATTAAATACTTCGGCCAGTGCGACAACTTCGTAGTCGGGAACGAAACGGTTCAGGAGGAACATTTAAAGCGCGTACCAGTTTTCTGATTTTATGAAAACTGGGAACTCGGCCCCCATTTTCAATTTCCTTTAAATATCGGCTGGACATTTCTGCTTTTTCAGCTAATTCCTTATAAGTCAATTTTTGCTCGTGTCGGGCGTTCTTAAAAAACAATTCCAGTTCTTTATCTGTTTGTTTTGGCATATGATACACCTCCATGTTTAGTGTATAGTTCCCTTTCTTGAAAGAAAATGAACTAATATTTCACTAAAAAAGAGGGTGATATTTCACTTTTTAAAAGACATATAAAATTCTAAATTTCCGTAAAACAGATCCGGAGTATTGGAAAGATTAAGAATTATATTGTCTGGTATCATATCCGTCATTACGTGACGGATTGATTGCTGAAGCACTGCAGACACTTACTGAAAAGAAAAGGAATGTTGTGTTATTATCATATTTTATGGATATGAGTGATGCAGACATTGCCAGAGAAATGAATCTTGTACGCAGCACAATTAATGAGCATCGTAGACGATCACTGGAACTGATGAGAAAAAATATGGAGGAATCTGCAAATGAAAAAAAGTAAAAAACAGAAATGCGCATTTGATTTGCTGCCATTCCATGTTATTGAGGCAGCATCAACTGGTGATACTGAGGCAATCCAGGCAGTGTTGAAGCATTATGAAGGGTACATAACAGTTTTAGCTACCAGAAAAATGTTTGACGAATTTGGACAGGTGCATTACTGTGTAGATGAAACTCTGCGTCAACGCTTGGAAACAAAACTGATTACTAAGACCTTGGGATTTGATACGAAATCATATGTAAGGAAAAGTAATCAGTAAAGGGAGTATTTAATATAGATTCCTTTTTCCCTTCAGGAATTTTTGTACCTTGAAAATTGTATATTGTTTTACATACAGGACGTGAAGATATGTAGAGCCACTAGGTAAATCCGCCATGATATATCTGCTCTGCTAATGGAGTAAATACGAAGAAATGCTGAAATATAACATTGAAGTAAAGGTATGGAGCGAGAAGAATTTGACAAAATGTGCAGCAGCTGCACAGGGCGACGAAGCATATCTGTAATAATGATACTTCCAGAAAAGATCTGGTCATATTTAATGACGGTGTAAAACCGATGTGGGCAGAGTACTGAACTGCCACCTGTATTGTAATTTTATCTGCCGATGACAGTATATAAAATTGTAAATTGTCATGGGCAGATAAAAATGTTTTGTCCAAAGAGAAAAGGAGGAGAGAAGAGTGGCGATTAAAATTGAAAAAAGTAAGATTCCAATTTGGAAAAAATATATGCTTACGGTGGATGAAGCAGTGCAATATTTTGGAATAGGTGAAAAGAAAATAAGGATGCTTATTTCGGAACATCTAAATTCAGAATGTTGCTTTACAGTCCAGGTGGGGTGTAAGTCGTTGATTAACCGTAAGAAATTTGAGGCCTTTCTGGATCAGACTACGTCTTTGTAAAAAATATACGAACAATTTAGTGCTTTAAAGTGGAAATGTTAGCCCTGGTATGATATAATTCCTATATCGTGCTAGAGCCTGTTTGAAAAATCATTCCCGCAATCTGCACGCCCCACTTTGCGGGAGATTTCACCCGAATTCGGTTGCCGTAGCCCGCTACGGCGCCCTCATCCGAGCGAAATCTCCCACAAATTGTGACGCACATCTTGCAGAAAGCCTTTTTCAAACACGCTCTAGGAAGAGATGAATAGGAGTGCAAAACCGGCATAGTATGATAAAATAATAGAAAAAAATTAAAAATAATCTGATTATAAGGTTCTTAGAAAGCCTGTTTTCCAGGCTGGTTATTACTAAGAAGTTACTAAATTTGGATAAGAAAATATACGAATTTATGCTGTGATATACAGGAAAATGACAGGATTGAAGATTATCGGAAAATGCCTGCAAACAGCGTAAATACAGCATTTCAAGGAGTTTTAAGCAATGATAAGTGTGTTATTTGTCTGCCACGGCAATATCTGCCGCAGCCCAATTTCTGAATTCGTTATGAAGGATATGGTTACGAAACGAGGCATCAAGGCTAAATTTTACATTGCGTCTGCAGCCACCAGTACGGAGGAAATCTGGAATGGAATCGGGAATCCGGTTTATCCGCCGGCAAAGCGGGAATTGGCAAAGCATGGGATTTCCTGCGAGGGGAAAAGAGCGGTACAGATCACCAAAGCAGATTATGGAAAATATGATTATATTCTGGGAATGGAAGAGAGAAACATTCGGAATATCTTGCGAATTGTAGGAAAGGATCCGGAAGGGAAAGTGAAGCTCTTACTGGATTATTCAGATAATCCCAGAGATATTGCTGATCCGTGGTATACGGGGGATTTTGAATCTACTTATAGAGATGTAGTAGAAGGCTGCGAAGGATTTCTTGCGTATCTGGAGAAAAATGAGAAGATATAGGTTGGAAGAGTATACGCAATATGATAAACGTAATGATGAAATAAAAATAGTAAAAACAAAAAAACAATGCAAAAATGTGCATTTTGAACATTTTCTATTCCCTATTCTAGTGACAATTTTATTCAACAGGGCTACAATAACCTCAATCTAAGAATTTCGCAATGACGCTCTAATGCAATAAAAATATCATTAGAAAACACGTCTCATAAAATGTCAGAGGCGTGTTTTCTATATGATAAAACTTTAACAAAAATACAAAAAAACGGAAAATTGTGTTGATTTTATCCCTCAGATATGTATAATATAGGATAAGGAAAAAGGGAATCAATCCGGTTCCATTCCTTTGGTTTTGTACCATAGAGGCTGTGACCGCAGGTAATATTCTTTGATATGTATTACGGTGAGATGCGGACTGAAGCTATAAATCTGCATTCGCAGATGAATTCCATTTTAGAGAAAAGAGGTTAAGTGTAAGATGGCAAAAATCAATTTAACAAAGTATGGTATTACCGGAACTACAGAAATTGTTTACAACCCCTCTTATGAAATGTTATTTGAAGAGGAGACCAAACCAGGTCTTGAGGGCTTTGAAAAAGGACGGGTCAGCGAGCTTGGCGCTGTTAACGTTATGACAGGTATTTATACCGGACGTTCTCCTAAAGACAAATATATCGTAATGGATGAGAATTCTAAAGACACCGTATGGTGGACATCTGACGAATATAAGAATGATAACCATCCTGCATCACAGGAAGCATGGGAAGCAGTGAAAGAGATCGCTAAGAAAGAGCTCTCCGACAAGAGACTTTTCGTAGTTGATGCATTCTGCGGTGCTAACAAAGATACCCGTATGGCAATCCGTTTCATCGTTGAGGTTGCTTGGCAGGCACACTTTGTAACAAACATGTTCATCCAGCCTACAGAAGAAGAACTGAAAGACTTCGAGCCAGATTTCGTTGTTTACAACGCTTCCAAGGCTAAAGTAGAGAACTACAAAGAATTAGGTCTTAACTCTGAGACAGCTGTAATGTTCAACATTACAAGCCGCGAGCAGGTTATTGTCAATACATGGTATGGCGGAGAGATGAAGAAAGGTATGTTCTCCATGATGAACTACTATCTGCCGCTTAAGGGCATCGCTTCCATGCACTGCTCTGCAAATACAGATATGAACGGTGAGAACACCGCTATCTTCTTCGGCCTTTCAGGAACAGGTAAGACTACACTTTCCACAGATCCTAAGAGACTCCTTATCGGTGATGATGAGCACGGCTGGGACGACAACGGAGTGTTCAACTTCGAGGGCGGCTGCTATGCTAAGGTTATCAACCTTGACAAGGATTCTGAGCCGGATATTTACAATGCAATCAAGAGAAATGCTCTTCTTGAGAACGTTACACTTGACGCAGAAGGAAAGATTGATTTCGCTGATAAGAGCGTTACAGAGAACACTCGTGTATCTTATCCGATCAACCACATTGAGAAAATCGTTCGCCCGATTTCTTCCGCACCGGCTGCTAAGAATGTTATCTTCCTTTCCGCAGATGCATTCGGAGTACTTCCTCCAGTATCTATCCTGACACCAGAGCAGACTCAGTACTACTTCCTGTCTGGATTCACAGCTAAACTTGCTGGTACAGAGCGTGGAATCACAGAGCCTACACCTACATTCTCAGCTTGTTTCGGACAGGCATTCCTTGAACTGCATCCGACAAAATACGCTGAAGAGCTGGTTAAGAAAATGGAGAAGAGCGGAGCAAAAGCATACCTGGTTAATACAGGATGGAATGGAACCGGAAAACGTATCTCCATCAAAGATACTCGTGGTATTATCGATGCAATCCTCAGCGGCGCTATCTTAACAGCACCGACTAAGAAGATTCCATTCTTTAACTTTGAGGTTCCTACAGAGCTTACAGGCGTTGACACAGGTATCCTTGATCCTCGTGACACATACGCTGATGCTTCTGAGTGGGAAGTTAAAGCAAAAGATCTTGCAGATCGTTTCGTTAAGAACTTCAAGAAATATGAAGGAAATGCAGCTGGTAAAGCACTTGTTGCAGCTGGTCCTCAGGCATAATCATTTAAGATTATTTATGGGTCTGCCGTATTTACGGCAGGCCCTTTGTTGTTTATACTGGCAATATTTATAAAATGTTTTCTATGAATAAAGAAAACAACCATCACAGCTTGTTGCTATTCACTGTTAACGTCTCGCGAGGAGTTTTTTTGGTGAACAAAGTTTAAAGCAAATACGAGAATTACAGCGCGAAATCATGTGAACATGATTTCTGTGCATCGCGAAGCGTGCTGCTGTGAAGGTCGTGAACAGTAATAACAGCTTTTATTGCAAGGGAAAATTGTCGATAGAAAATCCTTTACAAACACATTCATATCTTATATACTATCCATACAGCAACTCAAATGGAAGCCTTATCTATTTCTAAATATCTGCTTCCATCTTTTATTTCAAATACGGATCATTTGCAGTGCACAGCAAGGTCAGTATTCGTTAGGGCATTTCGCCCGTTTTTATCAAGAAAGGAATTATATATGAGCAGAGAGTATGAGGTATTTGTGGAGAGTCTGCGCCAATCTCTAATGGAACGGCTTGGACTTAATGAGAAACAGATTTACTTTGAAGAACGGGACGAAAATGGCATGACACCAAACGGCGACCGGCTGTTTGTAGAGTGCAATGCGTCTTCAGTGGGAAAAGAAGTCTGCGGAATTCACACGGAAGAGCTTTTTGAGGATTATGAGGATGGTGTTTCACTGGAACAGATTGCAAAAACAGTGGAAAGTGAAATACGTAAATTAAAAACAGCTGGATTTTTTGAGAAAACCAAAAATCTGAATAACTACGAAAAGGTGAAAAATGATCTTTTTATCCGGGCACTTAATGTAGAACGCCATGAACGGGAACTGTCGAAGGCAGTATACCGTGTAGTGGGCGATATTGCACTTGTGCTATACATGCAGGTGGGAAATTTGGATGGCCGGATCAGCAGCATGAAAATACGCACGGATAACATAAAAGAATGGGGAAAGGATGAAAAGACAGTTTTTGACGCAGCTCTTCTAAACACGTATTTTATTTCGCCGCCCAGAATTTTTTATTGGGAAAAACTGGTCTACAATCCAGATTATGATGGAGAATGCTTCATGGATCTGAACCATGAATTCTATCTGACAAGGGACAGCATCGGAAGCTGTCTGAGCACTGCCAGAAGGACAAACGGAGCCGTTGCAATATTCTTGCCAGGCGTGGCCAAAAGGCTTGCAGATCTGATGGATGCAGATTTCTATATGGTTTTTACGAGCATTCATGAGGTGATGATCCACAACGCTGATCATTCTTATCCGGAGGATCTTGAAAATGTTTTGAGAGAAACTTTGCGGGAGGCAACTCCGGAAGAAGATTTTCTCACGGACAAAATATACAGATATTGTAGAGAGACCGGAGATTTTCTGATGTATAAAGGCACCGTATTTATTGATTTAAACAAGTTGAAATCTGACAGTGAAGAGAACGGATAAACAGATAGAAACAAGTGTAGTTACGTCATTTTCGGACTTTTTGTACAATGGGTGTTTTCGGCAGAAATTTTGATTGCAAAAAAGAACTGCAGTCAGATTGTAAACCAATCTGCTGCAGTTTCTAAAAACCAAATTATGAATTTCTATCCGAGAATTGCGGAATCGTTGGAGAACTCTTCTCCGCTGGCTTCCTCAAATTTATCAAGAAGCTGTTTTACGGTAAGCTTTTTCTTTTCTTCTCCTTGGATATCAAGAATGATTTTTCCGTTCATCATCATGATCAGGCGGTTGCCGTGAGCAATGGCGTCCTTCATGTTATGTGTGATCATCAGTGTAGTAAGGTGATCGCGGTTGACAATCCTGTCTGTGATATCCAGCACCTTGGCAGCTGTTTTGGGGTCAAGGGCTGCGGTATGCTCATCAAGAAGGAGAAGCTTTGGCTTCTGAAGGGTTGCCATGAGAAGCGTAAGTGCCTGTCTCTGACCTCCGGAAAGAAGACCCACCTTAGAGGTAAGACGATCTTCAAGACCAAGATTCAGAATCTTCAGAAGCTCTTTGTACTCTTCTCGTTCGGCTTTTGTAATACCAGAACGAAGAAATCTTGTTTTTCCGCGGCGTTTTGCAAGGGCAAGATTTTCTTCAATACCCATGGTAGCAGCAGTTCCGGTCATGGGATCCTGAAATACACGTCCCAGATAAGCTGCTCGCTTGTACTCGGAAAGTTTGGTGACATCTGTTCCGTCAATGATGATCTGTCCCTCGTCTACTGGCCATACACCGGCAACTGCGTTCAGCATTGTGGATTTTCCGGCACCGTTGCCGCCGATGACAGTAACAAAGTCGCCTTCATTTAATTTCAGGGAAAGTCCGTTCAGAGCCACCTTTTCGTTGATGGTTCCTGGATTAAAGGTTTTATATATGTTTTTGATCTCAAGCATTGTTCTTACCTCCGCGTTTTGCTGGTTTTGCGAAATATTTTCCCTTCCAGTAAGGCACTGCCAGGAATACAGCTACTACAAGTGCAGACAGCATTTTCAGAAGGTCAGTGTCGATACCCATCCAGATAACAGTCTGGAGAACCAGATAGTAGAGAATGGAACCAAATGCTACGGCCAGAAGACGGAGCGCGAAATTGCGGAAAATACGGCTGAAAATCGCTTCGCCGATAATAACAGCAGCAAGTCCGATTACGATAGCACCACGTCCCATATTGACGTCTGCAAATCCCTGATACTGTGCAAGCAAGGCACTGGAAAGAGCAACAAGTCCGTTGGAAATCATAAGTCCAAGTACTTTGCAAAAATCAGTGTTGATACCCTGTGCACGGGACATGTTTGGATTGCATCCGGTAGCCCGGAGGGAACATCCAAGCTCTGTTCCAAAAAACCAGTAAAGAACTGCGATGATCACAACAATAAATAAAGCGACGATAAGAATTGTGTTCTGAGTGATCGGTACATTTTTTATACGGCGTAAGGAAATCAGGATCGGGTATTTATCAACGTTGATAGCCTGGTTTGCTTTTCCCATGATTTTCAGGTTAACAGAGTACAGGGAAAGCTGTGTCAGGATTCCAGCAAGGATGGCCGGGATTCCCATAAAGGTATGGAAAATACCGGTAACAAGACCAGCTGTCATACCAGCCAAAGTGGCAACTAAAAGAGATACCCATACGTTATGTCCGCTGGTCATCATCATGACGCAGACAGCACCTCCGGTACACATGGTACCGTCTACGGTCAGATCGGCGATGTCAAGGACACGGAATGTAAGATATACGCCAATAGCCATAATACCCCAGATCAGACCCTGGGCAGCGGCACCCGGAAGTGCCATGATTAAGTTTGCAATTTGCATGTCTTTATCCTCCTGCATGCGTGATTTGTTTGCTGGAGCGTGTTTGAAAAAACATTTTCGCAATTTGTACGCCCCACTGTGCGGTATATTTTGCCTGAATTCGGTTGTCGTAGCCCGTTACGACGACCTCACCCGGACAAAATCTCCCACAAATTGTGACACACATCTTGCAGAAAGTCTTTTACAAATACACTCTGGTGTTCACTGTGTGAACATCAACATTTGTTTTGTGGACAAATGTTTGAAAAAGACAGTTACTGGAATCTTTATAGTGTTTTGTATGTGGAGTAACTGGCTTTTTGTTATTTGCGTAAACAGAAATATTCATTTTGGAAGAAATGCTATTTTATGCATAATTATGCATAAAATATACTTAAAAATACATTCCTTCAGAAACGACACAAACAGCGAGAGAGGCTTCCCTTCCCGCTGTCTGTGTTGATTACTGTCAGAGTCTTTTGACAAGCTCTAAAAGCAACTGAATGTCTAAATTAACTGTCAAACAAATATGAAAATTTTTATTGTGCATTACTGCATATGTTATAAACCAGTAATTATTCTGCGTCAGCACCGATTGCAACATAGTCATCCGGAACTTCAATTCCCAGCTCAGCACAGATGTCTGCATTGTATTCTTTTGTGAAGTTTGGTGCATATTCGATTGGCATTGTAGAGATATCTTCACCATCTTTCAGAATTTTAACTGCCATTTCACCAGTTGCTTTTCCAAGATCATAGTAGCTGATGGAAAGTGTAGCAACACCGCATCCGGAGCAGATTCCTTCTTCACCTGCGATTACCGGAACCTTTGCCGGAAGGCAGATGTTGTTGATCAGCTCTGTGTTGGAAGCTGCTGTGTTATCGGTAGGAACATAGATAACGTCACTGTCTGCAACTGCATTTGTTACAACAGAAGAAATATCGTTGGAGTCAGAGAATGCGTAGTATTCGCAAGTGTATCCAAGATCTTCAAGAGCTGCCTTCACCGTATCAACCCGATACTGGGAGTTTGGTTCTGCGGAGCAGTACAGAAGTCCTACAGTCTTAGCATCCGGGAAAAGTTCATTCAGCATTGCTGCCTGCTGGTCGAGAGGAGCAAGGTCTGAAGTACCGGAAATATTGCCGCCTACAGTACCATCAAAATCTGTAAGGTCAAGAGCTACGCCATACTCTGTAACTGCAGTTCCAAGAATCGGGATATCGCTTGTTCCGGCAGCAGCTGCCTGAAGAGAAGCAGTAGCATTTGCAAGGATAAGGTCTACGTTACTGGATACGAAGTTGTTGATGATCGTACTACATGTTGCGGAATCACCCTGTGCATTCTGCTCATCAAATGTTACGTTTTCTTCGCCAAGACCTTCTTTTACTGCATCTTCAAATCCCTGTGTTGCTGCATCCAGTGCTTCGTGCTGAACTAACTGGCAGATACCAATATTGTATGTTTTCTGCTCTTCAGCGTGTACGGTTACTGTACCTGCAAGACCTGCTACCATAGCTCCGGTCAGAATTACTGACAAAACCTTTCTTTTCATATTTTATTTCCTCCTTAAAAAGTGTTTTCGTGTTTTAAAGTGCTTTTTCTGCTTTAAAGTATTGCCTAAACAAAATAATACCGCTTTAAAGCGCAAAAGTCAAGTCGCTTTTGTAATTTTTTCACATATCCTAATAGAGAAATAGTATTTGAAAAGGAAATTTTGACATGCCATATTCTATTATGATTGACGCCGGGCATGGAGGTTGTAGATAACGCAAGTGATGAAAACAACGAAAATACAAGGAGAAAGGCAACTGTTGTACCTATTAAAATAGAATATGTGTGAGAGGACAAGCCTTTCAGTAATGTAGACGTTCAGAAATGAGCGTCTATTTTTATACCCAAAATGAAAGGAGCATTAGATTTATGAAAAAGACATGGAAACGATTGTGTACGGGCTTCTTAGCTCTTGCAACTGTCGTTACTGCTTTACCGACTACACCCGTCCATGCAGAAAGTAAGCAATACTGGACGGAAAGTGCAGAGCGTGTCGGTATCATTGAAAAAGTAATGAATGACGGTTCTATCGGTTCGACATTCAATGAGGGCTATATGAAAGTCGAGGGCGAAACTGCCTATTGTATCGACATCAATACAGATTTTAAGAATGGCTACAAGACCAGAGCTGACGCAAGCTCACGCATGAGTGCCGACCAGATTTCAGATGTGGCGTTATCCTTAGAGTATGTTAAACAGTATGGCGAAGCTCACAAGGAACTGAACTACAAGCAAGTCTATCTGCTGGAACAATGTGTCGTCTGGCAGAGATTGAGCGTACATCTTGGCTGGCAATGTGATAACGTGCGAGCTTCTTATGATGAAATACCAAAGGCTATGCAGGACGAAGTTTTCTCTGGTGCAAGAGCCTTTGTCAAAGAAAATAAAGGACGCTATGAATGTGGCGGTTATATCTACTCTGGCGAGGGGCAGGAATTAGGACAATTCTGGGCGAAACTGAATGTCGGAAATGCGAAACTGCAAAAGACTTCCAGTAATACCAGCATTACCGACGGTAACGGGAATTACGCTATCGCTGGTGCGACATACGGTGTCTTTGCTGATAAGGACTGCACGAAACAGCTTGCCACCCTTACGACTGATGAAAACGGAAATACGGACGTTGCAGAGGTAAAAGCAGGCACAGTCTATATCAAGGAATTATCCGCACCAGCAGGATATAAAGTAGATAAAACTGTATATTCCTTAAAGATTGAAGCTGGAAAGACAGCGACATTGAACGTATCTGATACGCCAAAAGTAACGGACACTTTGATTGAGCTTTTCAAGATTGATATGGAAACACAGAAAGACAATCCGCAAGGAAACGCTTCTTTAGCAGGTGCGGAATTTACATGGAAGTATTATGCAGGCTTCTATAACAAAGACAATCTTCCTGCCGAAGCAACTCGTACATGGGTTACAAAGACAATCGCTGAAACAGACAGCAACGGGACAGCCCACTACATCACAAAATTAGCGGACGCATACAAGGTATCTGGCGACAGCTTCTATATGCAGGACGGCAAGGCGGTTCTTCCACTTGGAACGCTAACCGTTGAAGAAACAAAAGCTCCAAACGGCTACTTGTTAGAGGGTGCATATATGCAGGCTGGCGATAAGTCCGAACAGATAAAAGGCTTATA
>NZ_JBCOME010000088.1:0-11926 GCF_040924365.1 Ruminococcus sp. 1001136sp1_2201st1_G3_2201SCRN_220225
GTTCCTGATGACTTTTCAGGAAATCTTCTTGATGTTCCGGTTGGAACTGCTGTATTTACGGAAAACAAATGGAGTTCGCTGAAAAATGCACATATTACTTGCCTTGATTACAGCATAGATATGCTTGATCAAGCCAGAAAAAGACTTGGCAGTCATGCACATATCAAATGTATTCAGGGTGATGTGGGGAATCTGCAAATGGAGAATGAATCTGTTGATACCGTTGTTAGTATGAATGGTTTTCATGCATTTCCTGACAAGCAAAAAGCATTTCATGAAATATGGCGTGTTTTGAAACCAGGTGGCAATTTCATTGCCTGTTTTTATATCAGGGGAAAATCGAAACGGACAGATTGGCTGGTAAAAAATATTCTTGCAAAGAAAGGGTGGTTTTCTCCACCGTTTTAGACGGAGAAAGAGCTGAGAGATATCCTTCAAAAACTATATAAAGAAACGGATATCCATGTTGACGGTTCTATGGTATATTTCCGTTGTGTGAAGTAATGCAATGATGCTGGATTTATAATAAAGTTTCAGATAATAAGTCTGGAACTTTATTTTTGTCTAAATGGATTATTGCCGTCCGTTCAGGTCTGGATAATGCTCGATTCTCATGTTAAGATAATAGAAAAGGTTAGATAAAACTAACGCAAAGAAATACCACCAGTGGAAGCAGGAAAACGGCTGTCCGGTGGAGAAAAACAGCGCATTTCCATCGCAAGAGCGATTCTAAAAGATGCACCAATTATTATACTGGATGAAGCAACAGCCAGTGTAGACCCGGAAAATGAACATCTGATCCAGGCAGCTATATCGGAACTTACAAAAGAAAAAACCATAGTAACCATCGCACACAGACTAGTGACGATTGAACAGGCAGACCACCGATTTCTTCCAGTTCCAGTGCTTTTTCAATAACCGGTGTGAAATCTTTCTTCTCATCAATTTCACCATGAGTATAGATGTTGATTCCTTTTCCCTCTGTCTGTTCACATTGAAAACAAAACATTTTTTAATCCTCCGTTTATAGTATTTACCTTTTGTTTCTGCTAAAAGTATAGTATGATAAATACAACTTGTATGTTTGATTTCAAACAGGAGGAACGATTTTGGAAAAATATTTACCTATTCTAAGAAGTAGCCCATTTTTTAAAGGTCTTAATGATAACGAGATATTATCCATATTGCATTGTGTAAATGCAACAGTAATTTCAAAAGAACGGGATTCATATATTTTCAGAGCAGGAGATTCTACCGAGTTAATGGGGCTTGCGGCGTCAGGCTGTGTTCTTGTTATTCAGGAAGACCTCTGGGGACATCGGAATATTCTGTCGAAATGTCATGCCGGAGATTTTTTTGGAGAACCATATGCAGCAAGACCGGGGGCTGTTTTGAATATCAGTGTGGTAGCTGATGAGGATTGTGAGATTATTTTTCTAAATGTCCAGAGGTTGCTGGTCACTTGTCCAACTGCATGTGAGCATCATCAGAAGTTGATCCGTAACCTGGTCAGTGTTCTGGCAAATAAGATACTGATCCTAAACGATAAGATTACACATGTCGGCAAACGAACAACAAGGGATAAACTATTGTCATATCTGTCGGCAGAATCCATCAGACATTCGTCGTTATCTTTTGATATTCCCTTTGATCGGCAGCAGTTGGCAGATTATCTTTGTATTGATCGTGCAGCAATGTCTACGGAGATATCAAAGTTACAAAAAGAAGGCTTTATAAAAACAAATCGAAATCATTTTGAGTTGATTGCTTGTAATGACACAGATTTACAAACTAACAAATGATGGTATAATTTTATTGTTGAACTGACAGAAAGGGTAGATATGAGAAAAGCAATCGTATATGCATCGGTGCATCATGGAAATACAGAAAAAATAGTAAAAAGCATAGCAGAAGAGTGTCAGGTAGATTTGATTGATGCAGTAAAACAGTCAGATGCAGATCTGAGCAGTTATGATATGATCGGGTTTGCATCAGGAATCTATTTTTCAAAGTTTCATCAGTCGATGTTGAAATTTGCTGAAAAGAATTTACCAGATGACAAAAAGGTCTTCTTGATCTGTACTTATGGTGGAAGTGCGAATTATAAATCCATAGAGCAGATTTTGAACAAAAAACATGCCAGCGTAGAGGGTAAATTTGGATGCAAAGGATACGATACATTTGGTCCGTTCAAACTGGTCGGAGGTATTGCAAAAGGACATCCAGATGATAAAGATATCCAATATGCAGTGGAATTTGTAAAAGACTTATAAACACGTAAAGAAGAGGAGCAGTAAAATGGAGGTTGCAAAACCAATCATTCGTAAAATAGATGATACACCTGAGTCATTAAAAATATTTGAAGAGGATTTATGCTCTTGTTCGGATGAAAACGTACAGGAAATAATAACATCGTATCCAACTGTATATATCCATAATTGGAAAGAATCTGATGAGTATGAGGTGTACATAGGAGAATCAAATAATGTGATTCAACGTACAAGACAGCATTATGAGACCGGACTTTATAATGCAAATTCCTGGCAAAACAGAATAATAGGAAAATCTGCGGCCTTGTATATTATCGGTCATGAACATTTTAATAAGTCTATGACATTAGATGTTGAAAATCGTTTGATGCATTATATGCTCAGTGTACCTAAGGTAAGAAAAGTTCATAATCTTCGAGGAAATCCACAGAATCATTATTATCCTATGGAGGAATTGGACAGGATTTTTTCAAAAATCTGGAGAGGCCTTCGGAAAGATAATAAAGATCTTTTTCCAACTGAAAGCATGATACATGATTCTGCAATCTTTAAAGCGTCGCCATTACATAAGTTAACAAAGGAACAGTTACAGGCAAGAGATAAAATAATTGAACGTGTGAAAATGGCTTTATCCATAGGTGCTGCAGGTCAATTAATCTTTGTAGAAGGCGAAGCAGGAACTGGAAAAACAGTATTAAACAGCAGCACATTTTATGAAATATGTTGTCTGGCAGAGGAAAATGGTTTGGATGATCTGAGATGTAATCTGATCATTAATCATGATGAACAAATTACGGTATATGAGCAGATCGCTGAAAAATTAGGTTTAACAGATAAATATGGAGAAGTGGTTTCTAAACCAACACGATTTATAAATACACATTCTCCGAATAATCCAGTAGATATAGCTTTTGTTGATGAGGCTCATTTGCTTTGGACACAGGGTAAACAGTCATATCGTGGTGATAATCAGTTGCAGGATATAATTGAACGCGCCAGGGTAACAGTTGTTATGTTTGATGAGAATCAGATTCTAACAACGGAGCAATTTTGGGAGTCACAAATACTTGACAAATACAGAGAAGAAGCCAAGAAGAATAAGAATTATATTGTGCTTAAAAACCAGTTAAGAATGCATGCAGGGAAAGAAATGTTAAACTGGATAGATGGATTTACAAAGAGAAAAGAGATACTTCCCTTGCCGAAACCTACTATTGACTATAGTATTCGAATCTTTTCTTCGCCAGAAAAACTGGATGAAGAAATATGTAAATTAGCAGACAAAGAGGAATCGTCGTTATCTCGTTTGATTGCAACATATGACTGGGAATATAATGCCAAAACCGATCCAACTGAACGTCTGAGTAAATACTGGGAAGTTCTTATCAATGGATGGCATAAGCCATGGAATAGAGAACTGGAATCTGAATTGTCTCCAAAACAAAAACGTTATAATAAGAAACTAGCGTGGGCAGAGCAGAAACAGACAATCGGAGAGGTAGGATCTACATTTACAATTCAAGGTTTTGATCTGAATTATGCAGGTGTAATTCTAGGTCCATCTGTAAAATATAAGGATGGAAGAATTGTCTTTGATCCAGATTCGAGTTGTAATACAAAAGCTGTCAGAAAACGTACCTTGTCAGATGGGACAAAGAAGAAATTTGGTGAAGAGTTGCTCCGGCATGAAGTAAGAGTCCTTATGACAAGAGGAGTCAATGGATTGTTTATTTATGCTTGTGATGAAGAATTGCGAAAAGCATTATTAGCTGCCGTAGAATAGAGAGGTATGAGGAATTGAATAAAGAAACAATAGATAGAATTAGAAAATTTTCAGAAGATAGAGACTGGGATCAGTTTCATGGACCGGCAAATCTTGCAAAATCAATTGTTATTGAAGCAGCAGAGCTTCTTGAGTGCTTTCAGTGGTGTGATGATAATTTCAATCTTCAACATGTGAAGGAAGAATTGGCAGATGTACTTATATATTCTCAAAATCTGTTGGATAAGTTGGGACTGGATGCAGATGAGATCGTAAATATGAAGATGGATCAGAATGAGGCAAAATATCCGGTAGAAAAAGCAAAAGGTAGTGCTGCAAAATATACGGAACTGTAACATCAAAGATAAAACAAGGGTGAATAGCCTGATCGTTTAGCTGTTCACCCTTTCTCAAGAAAATAATATATCATGAGTGCGTTGTATAGCTCCTGACTCTGATATCTGTTTGTAAAATTCTTTCCTGTAAGCTGTTCTACTCTATGTAACCTGTACTTTACAGTGTTTTTATGTGAAAATAGTTTATCAGCTGTCCTTTGCAGATTGCAGTCACACTCGAAATATGCCCACATTGTTTCTATCAATTGCGTATGAGCCTTTTTTTCATACTGCATTACAGGACTAAGCACCTCATTCGCAAACTGCTGCATTGGTGCAGTATTTTCATACGACATCAGCATGCGGTAAAATCCAATCTCATCATAGAATACGATTTTATTCTTCCTGTTAATATGCTCCAATACGGAGTTTGTCTTAGAGGTTTCATGAAAGCTTTTCTGCAGTTTGGATAGGTTCTCACATGTTTCACCTATATTTAAAGTATATTCTATTTCATTTGGATCATTTTGCAAAAACTTAGCAAACCGTTCAAAAATCTCTATGATCTTTTTTCGATCACCTGCACAGTTCCTCATAAAACCTATAATCCTGTCACCATAGCAGGAAACGATTGCAGGATAATTACATTGTGAAAAATATTCTTTTAGAGTCTGTGCATAGCTTCTTATCTGGTCATTGGTGCTTCTCTTTTTGACCTTTTAGCCTTGCATTCTTAAATAATTTTGTGCCCTTCATACTGTATTCCTCTCTTCTCGTTAACAATAACGATTTGTTCTTTTGGCACAAATCATAGCATCCTGTCAGAATACAGTCAATAAAATGCAAAATCAACGTTTTTATTTTATTCTTGTGTACGAAAAAAGTCAAATCACTTTGTTTGCTACACACAAATTGTGTACAAACCCAGAAGGCGAGTAATTAGTTCAATTTATTCCTGTATGACATAAGCTTCTGTTTTTGCTACAAGAAAAATGTTTGACGAATTTGAACAGATGCATTATTGTGTAAGAGGGAGGAAAACTTAAATGATAAATAAATTACATTTGGCAATGATTGAATTATATAGAGGGGATGCAAAGAGAATTCAACATTTTTGCAAAGTGCACAGGCTATGCAAAATTGATGACCAAAGAGAAATAACTAAATCATATAGATAGCTTATGGCAACAGCAGGTTGCTTTTCAGACTGCGGATTTATCGATATGATAAAGACAACGGAGGTGACGACTATGTAAACAAAAAAGATAATTCTTAAACTTAGAACAGAAAGAGGAATGTCACAGGACGAGCTGGCAAATAAAGTTATGGTGACGAGACAAGCAGTATCCCGTTGGGAAAATGGAGATACAGTCCCAAATACAGATACACTTAAGCTCTTATCTAAAGAATTTGATGTTTCAATCAATACGCTTTTGGGAGAACCCAGAAAGCTGATCTGCCAGTGCTGCGGGATGCCAATTGATGATGATTCCATATTGGGACGTGATAAGGATGGCACATTAAATGAGGAGTATTGTAAATGGTGCTATGCTGATGGAACGTACACATATAATAACATGGATGAATTGATTGATGTGTGTGTAAAGAATATGGTAAATGAAAACTTTACCGAAGAACAGGCACGTTCTTATTTGAAAGAAATGCTTCCAAAGTTAGATTACTGGAAAAGGTATGATAAACTTAGCGACAATGGGCAGTATGAAGAGTTTAAAAAGCAATTGATAAACGAAATAAATACTCTGCATATAGACGGACTTCCAAGGGTGAACAAGCTAAATGCACTTGTGGGGAAATATGTGAATCTGGAATATACTCTGCCTAATGGACAAAAAGTGAAATTCCTTGATGATCAGAAAACCTATCTGGGGAATCAACTGGAGTCTGAATTCGGAGGAGACAGGTGCTTCGGTATTCTGGCAGGTATGGATTTTATTCTCGTATGTACATATGAGAAGGATGGTGAAAATCCAGAGCTGCTGATTTATAAAAAGAGATAATATAAGCAAAAAGAAAAGTCTTGACAAATAAACGAGCGTTTACTATTATTGAAATGTAAACGGTCGTTTATTTATTTCGGAGGGAGTGTGCATGGGTAATAGGAAAAAGGAAATATTAATTGTGGCACTGCATCTGTTTGCCAGAGATGGTTATGAGGCTGTCTCAGTCAGCCAGATAGCAGGAGAGCTTGATATGACAAAAGGTGCATTGTATCGTCATTACAAAAGCAAAAGAGATATTTTTGACTGTATTGTGCGCCATATGGAGCAGCAGGACGGTGAGCAGGCCAGAGAGAATGAAGTGCCAGAAGAGAGTATTGAAAAGACACCGGAAGAATACCAGAACGTATCATTGTATGATTTTGTGGAATACAGCAAATCTATGTATGAATACTGGACAGAGGATGATTTTGCATCATCGTTTCGGAAGATGCTGACAATAGAGCAGTTTCGCAGTGAAGAGATGCAGAATTTATATCAGCAATATCTGGTATCCGGACCGGCAGAATACGTGAATGATCTGTTCAAAAATATGAAAATAAAAAATCCAGAAGAGAATGCAATTAAATTTTATGCAAATATGTTTTTCTATTATAGCATGTATGATGGAGCAACAGATAAGACGAAAGCAAAATGTCAGTTTGAACATATGATGGACAAAATTGTAGAAGAAATGAAACAGTAAAATAAGAGCCAGACGCTAAGACGCAGAGCAGATTGTAATATTACAATTTTGCACTGCGTCGTTTATATTATGGGAGGTCAGATAAGAATGAAAGCGATCATATATACATCAAATACCGGAAGCACAGCGGAGTATGCACAATTACTGGGAAAAGAATTGAATCTTCCTGTGCATAGTTTGCAGAAGGCCAAAAACAAGGTGCCTGCCGGCAGTGAAATCATTTATCTCGGCTGGATTATGGCAGGAGGAATCAAAGGGTATAACGAGGCAGCAAAATTGTATAAAGTGCGTGCAATCTGTGGCATCGGCATGGGACAGACAGTCACACAGCTAAGATATGATGGTAAATGGCGGAAAGAAAGATAAACTCAGTGATAAATCAAAGTCGGTGGCTTCCAAGGTCGTAAATGCGATTGTTGCCAAACTAGAAAAAGCATCACAGGCACTTTTGGGAAATATCATCTCTGCCCTGAATGAGCCGAAAAATAAGGTTAAGGCAAAGGAACAGATTAAGGAACAGGCAAGGGTTTCCATTCAGGCAAAACTGAAAGAGAAACAGAAGCAGGTTATGGAATATGAGAAAAAACAAGATGTGCATATCAGAAAAAAGAATATGGAACTTTAGGAAGCATTTGTAATCCATTAGTGGAAATACAGATGCTTTTTTATTGTCCGGAAAGGATTGTATGGGAGTATTTGATGAAGTAAAGGAAAGAGTGACCGCAAGGGAAGTCATGGAGAGAGCAGGCATTGTTTTCAATCGAAATAACATGTGCAGATGTCCGTTTCATCAGGACAAAACGGCGAGCATGAAAGTAAAACCGACAGATAAAAAATATTTTTGTTTTGGTTGTGGGGAAAATGGAGATGCGATTGATTTTGTCGCTAAATATTATAACCGGTCACCAAGAGAAACAGCCATGCAGATAGCTGACGAGTTTGGGATTATCTATGACAGTTCGGTGCGATCACCGCCCAAGCCGGTAAGAAGAGAGAAATCTCCAATGCAGATTCTTGAAGAAACGAAAACAAAGACATATCGGGTGCTGTCCGACTATCTTCATCTGCTGAAAGAATGGGAGCGGAATTTCAGACCGGAAAGCATGGAAAAGATTGATGAAAGATATGTGGAAGCTGTGCAGAATCGGGAAAAGGTTGAGTTTCAGCTTGATACCCTGCTGTGGGGTACGGAAGATGAAAAGGAAGCAGTGATACACGATTTAGGAAAGGGGGTGGAAGATATTGAGAGAAGAGTCAGGGAATATCGCAGGAATCAGGGAACAGTTAATCACAACAGACAAAGGAGCTGTGAAGCAGTGCATTAGAAATGTGGTTACAGTCTTTGAGAACGACCCGAAGTTCAAGGGAGCCATTCGTTATAACATGATGACTGACAGAAACGACATTGTTAAGGGGTTAGGGTGGTATCGTGAGAGTACGGCACTTACAGATTCTGATATAGACCATATCATGTTGTATCTTGAAGAACATTACAGCCTTACAACGGAAAAGAAGATAAAATCGGCTATCAATGTGGTTGCTATGGAAAATAAGTATCATCCGATTCGTGAAAAACTAGGTTCTCTGGTCTGGGATGGGAAAGAACGTATCAAAGATGTGCTTCATCACTTCCTTGGAGCCGATCAGAACAATTATGTCTATGAAGCAATGAAAGACCTTCTGTTAGGGGCAATTTCAAGGGTATACCGACCTGGAACGAAGTTTGAATATATGCTGATTCTGGTGGGTGGTCAGGGAGCCGGAAAGTCAACGTTTTTCAGATTCCTAGCCATGAATGATTCATGGTTTACGGATGATTTGAAGAAACTTGATGATGAAAATGTGTTCCGGAAGATGCAGGGGCATTTAATCATAGAACTGTCAGAAATGATAGCAACAGCCAGTGCAAGGAGCATTGAGGATATAAAGTCATTCATCAGCAGACAGAGCGACATTTACAAGGTTCCTTATGAGACACAGCCAAAGGACAGACCGAGACAGTGCGTGTTTGGTGGCACTTCCAACGCTATGGACACGCTTCCTCTCGACAGAACAGGCAATAGACGATTTATGCCGGTCATGGTTTATCCAGACAGGGCTGAGTGCCATATTCTTAAAAATGAAGAGCTTTCAAGAAAGTATATCGAGCAGGTGTGGGCGGAAGCTATGGAGATATACAGGTCAGGAGAGTTCAGGCTTATGCTAAGCAGGGAATCAGCCGAGTATCTGAAAGATTATCAGAAGCAGTTCATGCCGGAAGATGCAGATGCAGGAATGATACTTGCGTTTCTTGATAATTTCAAGGGGGACAGGGTTTGTTCCAAAATGCTTTGGAAAGAAGCTCTTCACAGGGCTTATGAGCCAAAGAGAATTGAATTGAAACAGATTTGCGACATTATGAATAATTCGGTAACAGACTGGATTATGAGTGATGGTGCCATGCATTTCGGTGTCTATGGCAAACAGCGTGGCTGGGTTCGTGCCGGTTTCTCTCAGGGAATCCCCGACAAAGCGGACAGCGATGGTTTTATGGCAGTACCGAAGCAACTGGAATTAGAGATACCATTCAAGTAACAGAATTGATGATGTTACCTTTTGGTTACTGGTTCTGTTACCCAGTGAAAGTATTGATTTTACTGGGTTTTCTCTTGTAGGTAACAAAAGTAACAAGAAAATAGAAAAATAAATAAAACACAGGTAGCAGATACAGGTAGGGTGATTTGAGAGGTCTTTTCGGTCATGTTACCTTTTTTGTTACCTGTCCCTTGTAGGGGGAATCTTGGAAAGGAGAGGTACGAATGCAGGAAGAGAAAACAGCGGAAAATAAAGCAAATTATATTGATGGTGGCAATTTCAAGGCGAGAATAGGAAACACTACCTACCTTGTCGGGGTGTTCTTCAACAAAGCAAAAAAGGTAACAATAGAGGACAGAATGAAGAATTTAATCTGTCAGGAAGTGACAGCAGGCAATTTCTAAGGCTGTACACCACAAAAACAACTCATTTTTTAATGAATTATCATTCTCTGTATTGACAAAACGCTTCCTAAGGGTTGTACCATCGATAAGGCAGGTATGATTGCGACGGACGATAAAAATATCGGTACAAGTGGTGATGAATTTAATGATTCAACAGCAAAATATGTATTAGGTAATGCATGGAATGGAAACTCATATTGATATACGTTAAGTAAGGAAAATGCACAGGAAGGAGAAACCTGGTATGCCCGGGCATATCTTGTTTATACTGATGCAGAAGGAAATGTGAATACGATTTATGGGAAGATAATATTGGCTAATGCGTAAGACAAGGTAATGGATCAGAGAAAAATCATAATTTTTGATAATAATTATTCGGAAAATGGAGGATTAAGCAATGGAACGAGTTTGTAAATTTTTAAAAGAAGCAGGAACATATTATTTAGAAACAGTAGAAGGCGATCAGCCAAGAGTAAGACCTTTTGGAACAGCACATATTTTTGAAGGAAAACTTTACATACAGACAGGTAAAGTCAAAGAGGTATCAAAGCAGTTACACGCAAATTCAAAGGCAGAAATCTGTGCTTTTAAGAATGGTGAGTGGCTTCGTGTTGCTGGTGAACTGATTGAGGATGACAGAGTAGAAGCAAGACAGTCTATGCTTGATGCATATCCTTCATTACAGAAGATAGTCTGGCTGCAGGAACCTATGGCTTCAGCCAAATCTGCTTGAATGAGATTCCGTTCTTCACGAATATCTTTTAGTGTATTATTGATTGCCATTCAATCACTTCCTTTGTTTATTGTTATCAGCAGGATCATGAACCTGCTGTTGAAATTTAATGGAATCCCGGAATTTCTGCACCTTTGCATTTCCCGATTACTTTTCCAAAAATCTTAAAAGAGTCAGATTCCAAAACCTGGATAGGACGATATTTTTGATTTAAAGAGATCAGATAAACACCATCTGGCTCATCGTGTAATTCCTTGATGTAAGTATTGCCGTTGAGATAGAAGATTCCAATTTCACCATTAGCAAGAGAATCTTTTTTCTGAATCCATGCAACATCGCCTGTATGATAAAGTGGCTCCATACTGTCACCGGAGATCCGTACGCCAAAGTCCGTCTGCTCAGGAGCAAGATGTCCTACGTCATAGGTTTCTTTTACAGAATCTTCCAGGTAATTTCCAGTACCAGCAGAAACTGGTTCCCAGGTAATTTCTACCGGATGATAGAATGGGATAATCTTTGCAGACAGTGGAGAAAACTTTTTAGAAGCTTTCAAAATATCAGCAAATTCAATCAATTTATTTCTGCCTTCTTCATTCAATCCACTCATAATGTTATATGGATTTTCTCCAAAGAAGGATTCATATATATCTTCGATATCAAGTAACTGGCAAAGTGTCAGGAAAACATGTAAAGCTGGTTCTCGTGCATTGGTCTCCCATTTGGAGATTGCTTTTGTAGTGACCTGAATACCTTCTTGAGAAAGCAGGTCTACCAGATCTGATTGAGAGTATCCTTTCTTTTTTCTATTTTCTGCTAATATTTCCCCGAAATCACGCATTTGTTCGCCTCATTTCCATTTGAATTTTCTATATGCATTATACCGTATGTTAGAAATAAAATCAACAATAATCTCCAAAATGGAGAAAATACAACCAAGATGTCACTTGACTATCTCCGGCATGTCGATATATACTAAGCATACAAAAATTGATAAGACATCATGTTGAAGGAAACAGCTGGGGGGTGAAAAGTTTGAGTGAGCGTGTGATCCTGCATAGTGATATGAACTGTTTTGTGTGACTTGAAAGTCACTACATTTATTGTCTTACCGTAAGGTGTAAGACCTGCTGTTCCGTCAGTTGAGT
>NZ_JBCOME010000089.1:0-2636 GCF_040924365.1 Ruminococcus sp. 1001136sp1_2201st1_G3_2201SCRN_220225
CCGAAAAAATGAGAATCCAGCTTTTTTTCCAATTCGCTTAAGGTCATTTTCAGGGTGATAGTCTGTTGACTGTGAATCGTAATATAATTGCTGTTTACCTCTGCATAATTGATCTGACAGATTGGCAGACGAATCATCTCACCCTGACTGATTATGTTAAGAACCTTCTCATTTTTGATAAGCTTCGTGACTGCACGGTCAAGAACTGTAAAGAACTTCTCTTCTTGTAGAGGCTTCATCAGATAGTGAAGGGCATCTACTTCATATCCGTCAGAAATATAGTCTGCGTATCCGGTGATGAATATAATTTGTACGGTATGATTATCCTGCCGCAGCTTCCTTGCCATGGTAACACCATCCATAGCGCCCATTTCTATATCAAGGAGAAGGATGTCAAAATCTTTTTTCTCGGCATAATGAAACAAAAAATTTTCGGCTGATGTAAATTCTGAAATCTGTATATGATAACTGTTATGACTGCCCCATATTTCGCACAGAGAAGAAAGATAATTTCTGTCTGTGGCAAGGTCATCACAAATTGCAATTTTATATGTTTGACACAATTTTTTAATCCTCCATTTTACAGAAGTATAGCACGTATGCGGGAAACATGTCCAGATTCTTCACGAAGAGAATTGTAAACCAAAAATAAATAATAGGTTGACAATTGTAACGTAACTGTGTTAGATTGTATCTGACAAAAATAATATTTACTCGAGGAGGAGAATATGAGTACCGTAACCGCAACAAAGACAAAAACATACGACCTGGCATACATAGCTATTTTCGCCGTACTGATCGCAATCTGTTCCTGGATTTCCATTCCGATGACAGTGCCGTTTACATTACAGACATTTGGTGTATTTATGGCTGTTGGTGTGCTTGGTGGAAAGAGAGGCAGCCTGGCTGTACTGGTTTACATTTTACTTGGAGTTATTGGTGTTCCCGTATTTGCAGGATTTTCAGGAGGACTTGGTATTCTTCTTAACAATACCGGCGGTTACATCATCGGATTTCTTTTCTCCGCCCTGGTAATGTGGGCAATGGAATCCCTCTGGGGCAAAAAGCCTGTTATTCAGATTCTTTCCATGGTAGTCGGCCTGATCGTCTGCTATGCAATGGGAACTATCTGGTTTATGGTTGTATACACACGTACAACAGGAGCTGTTGGAATTGGAACCGTACTGGGCTGGTGCGTAATTCCATTTATCATTCCTGATCTTGTGAAGATTGCTTTGGCATTTGTTTTGTCCAGAAGGGTACGCAAGCTTGTACCAATGCAGTAAAAAAGAACGTCAGACATATCCCATTCGCCCTCATCACGGGATGTGCCTGGCGTTTTTTATCGGAAACGGCTACAGCACTGGATTTACAGCCCATATGCAGGAAATGCTGGAGCTTTTTACAAAAGGGGCAGATGTTTGTCTCACAGTAAAAACTGACGAAATCTGCTCAGCCTGTCCAAACAATAGCCAGGGAATCTGCGAGGCAGCCGAGAAGGTGAAAAGATATGACAATGCAGTGCTGGCAGAATGCGGCTTAAAAGAAGGTCAGAAACTTGCATTCCCGGAATTTACCGAAGTAGTACAGAAAAAAATCATTGAAACGGGAAAAAGAACGAAAATCTGCGGCGATTGCCAGTGGAACCGGATCTGCCAGGAACAGCCGAGTCGGTGGAGTAAATAAAGCAGCTCTCGCGGAAAAATACAGAGAACCGGATATCCAGCACTTTGCGGAATCCGGTTCTTTGTGTTTTAAAGATTATTTATTTGACTTTAGCTTTTTTATTAAGTCCCCGTTTCTTAAGGATCTGGTTATAAAGAACTTTCTGCTTTTTCGGAACTTTTACAGTAGCTTTTGGACTTGTATTTTTGAATGCGTTTTTGCCAATGTTCTTTAATGTAAGCCGGCTGGATTTGATGGTAATGGAAGTAAGTTTTTTGCAGCCGTAGAATGCATTTTTACCTATTCTTACAATATTCTGACCAATTACCACTTTTTTCAGCTTACGGTTATTTTTGAAAGCATTGGTGGAAATTTCAGTTACTTTGTAGGTGGCACCTTTTATTTTTATTGTAGTTGGAATGGTGACACTGGTTTTTACTTTATTTCCAATAAAGGCAACTGTCTGGCTGGAAGAACGGCTGCTTGTAACTTTGTATATGTTTCCAGTTTTTTTATCTGTAATTTTTGTTCCAACTGAAACGGATGGAGTCGGTGTTACAGTTGGGGCAGAAGTGATTGCCGGTGTTGGTGTGGCTGTTGGAACCGGAGTCACGGTTGGCATTGGAAGCTTGGCAATTGTCTCAGTTCTCGTTACACCACAAACAGTACAGGTGTATGTTTTTACGCCTTCTTCTGCAATTGTTGCAGGTTTGGTGATTACACCGTTATTCCAGGTGTGCTTGCCGGAAGCAGGAATTTCAGTTATATCTTTTTTGCTGTCACAGCGTGTGCAGTGATGGCTCTTGCTGCCGACTGTTTCGCAGGCAGCAGCGGTATCGATAGTCCAGTCGGAACTGTAGTTGTGACCCAGAGCTGCGACTGCCTCAGTCCTTGTTTTGCCACAGGCATTGCAGGTAAAGGTTTTTACACCCTCATCAGTACAGGTAGGCTCAGTGGTAATTGCACCATCA
>NZ_JBCOME010000089.1:2736-11320 GCF_040924365.1 Ruminococcus sp. 1001136sp1_2201st1_G3_2201SCRN_220225
TTCCAGGAATGACCGGAAGCAGGAATTTCAGTTACATCTATTTTGCTGTCACAGCGTGTGCAGTGATGGCTCTTGCTGCCGACTGTTTCGCAGGCAGCAGCGGTATCAATGGTCCAGTCGGAACTGTAGTTGTGACCCAGAGCAGCGACTTCCTCGGTCCTTGTTTTACCACAGGAATTGCAGGTAAAGGTTTTTACACCCTCATCAGTACAGGTAGGCTCAGTGGTAATTGAACCATCATTCCAGGAATGACCGGAAGCAGGAATTTCAGTTACATCTATTTTGCTGTCACAGCGTGTGCAGTGATGGCTCTTGCTACCGACTGTTTCGCAGGCAGCAGCGGTATCGATAGTCCAGTCGGAACTGTAATCGTGACCTAATGCAGCAATTTCTTCTGTTTTAGTCTCACTGCAGATGGTGCAGGTGTATTGTTTTACGCCAGTTTTAGTGCAGGTGGGGGTTGTGGTTATTTTTCCATCGTCCCAGTGATTTTCACAATTATGTACTTTGACAGCAGCTGTCTGGTGCGCGGTCAGACCGTAAAGAGAAGCACTAATTGTAGTATCGCCTTCAGAAATTCCAGTTATGGTACCCGAAAGGGTAGCGACTGTCGAATCAGCAATTGTTAAATCTGGGGTATCAGTCACAAAAACAAATCTGGAACCCCAGTGTCCGAAAACGGAAATCGTTGGATCTGATACGGAAATGGAAGTGCTTTCACCTGTTTTTAAAGAATACTCATCTTTGTCAAAAGTAATATTAAAATTAGAAATTTTTGATGTTGCAACTGGAATTGTAAGGGTAGTTTCTGTGTTGTCTGCACTTACAGGGGTGGTATTAACTTTATCTCTGTATGCAAAATTTTCCACCCAATAGTGAAAGCCATTGTAGTATACATGACCGATTCCGACACAGTTGAATTTAGAATTAAGCATATTTCGCCTGTGTCCCTGACCGGCGTAAAGCTCGTTATCTTCCCTCCAGCCGTCGTTGACACTGTCAGCAGTTCCATATCCCGCAGCTATATTTTCGCCTGCATAAGTATAATATACTGAATTTTCATAAAATGCGGAGAAGGTGTCTTTGTTATTTGGACGTGTATGGGAATAAATAATTGCAATTTCAGCGGCCCTTTGCATAGCTGTTTTTTCCAGATCGTAATCATACTGCAATGGCTGCAGATTTGTGCAATATGTTTTGGTTGTATCGTCTTGCTTCCAATACCATGCGTCTGTGCTGCTTGTACGCATTTCATTGATCATATTCAGAATTGTTCGTGCTTCTGTCTGTCCATATTGTACAGAAATGCTTACTGGCGTTGTGGCAGTTTCCGCCTTTACTTTAAAAGGAACCGCCAGAAACAGAAGCATGGCAAAACAAAACCATAAATGATACAAATTTCTTTTTCTTTTCATGTTCATCCTCCTGGTGCTTTTATGGTATTTTGCTTTTGTGTTAGAGCTTGTTTCAACAAACTCTGGGAGAGGAAAATCCTCTCTGCCCGATAAAGATATTTTAGCACAAAAAATAAATATTTCTATACCTAAATAGTTAAAATAGAATATAGCTTTCGAAAAAAGAAGAAAATTTAAACATAAAAAAACACCGAAACCCTTGATTTCTCAAGAATTTCGGCGCTCCTGCCAAGTAGTCGAAGTGACGGGATTCGAACCCACGACCTCTGCGTCCCGAACTCTAAGTGGTATTATCCATTTGAGTGTTCGCAAAGGTCTTTTGAGGTATTTTAGAACCTTGATTTTGCAGCATTTTGTGTGGTATTCGTAAAAATTCCTTGTATTTAAGCCATTTCAGCTTATGAGAAAGAAAAGTTGAAAATTTTTAGAGCGGTATAGGACGATTGACAAATTGAGCATTCTATGTAAATTTTTAGTAGACTAATAAAAGGTCATTGCAGAGATTAAAGTGCAAGACCTTTTATTCTGTTTCTGGGGGAATATATTCTATTAAATCATTCAGATCACATTCCAAAACGTAACAAAGTCGGTTCAAGATATCTATATCAAGGCGCTGGATTTTGTTATCTCTGTAGTTGCGGAGCTGTGTCCTCTGCATTTCAGCACGAAACGACAGCTGGTTAAGTGATATATCACGTTCCTCAAGAATTTCTTTTAAATGAATCTTGATTTCTCCATAGTTATTAGAATTAGCAGGAAGCTGCCGTAAGGGATTCTCTTTCTTTACTCTCATGGTTATAAATACCTCCTAAAAGATATTATATTTTTGATTGAGCTATCTTGTAAGATGTATGAAAATATGGTATATCTATATATGAGTATATATATGCTCATATATACAAAATTTAAACGGAGGTGTAGGGAAATGGCAGGGAAAATTTGTCCTAAGTGTGGACAGTTTACATTTTTTGAAACTGTGAGTGGAAGAAAATGTACGAAATGTGGTTACACAATGATTGTTCCAGCAAACGAAGGTAAAGGGGGACGAGGACAGAAGTGTTCTAATTGTGGTCAGTTTACAGTATTCAATGGAAAATGTAGAACTTGTGGAGCTTCTTACCAATAAGGAGATGGTAAAATGGCAGGGAGAAAATGTCCTGAATGTGGAAAGGACACACTTATCATAACGGTTAGTGGAGAGTGGTGTGTGAAATGTGGACATATTTCAAAAGATTTTACTATTCCTGTAGGAATAAGAAAAAAATGTCCTAATTGTGGCACTACAGGGATAGGGTCTGGAAGGTGTAGGAAGTGTGGAGCATTTTATGAGTAAGAGTACAGAATACAGATACTTTACTCATGGTTAAGAAATGGTAATGGGAGGAAGAGATATGACTAACGATCAGAAGATTAAATGTAATGCAATTATCCATACGGCAAGCGCTGCGGCAGCAGGCGTAGGTGCAGGACTGGCACAGGTTCCTGGTAGTGACAATGCGTTATTAACACCTATTCAGCTGACTATGACAATTTCGCTTGGAAAAGTTTTCGATATTGAATTAACAGAAACTACTGCAAAGGCAGCGATTGCTTCTGTTGCAGCAAGCACAATAGGAAGAACTTTAACACAGTTCTTGGTTGGTTGGATTCCAGGGGTTGGAAATGCTATTAATGCTACTACAGCTGCTGGATTGACAGAAGCCATGGGCTGGACATTGGCAGAGGATTTTGCCAAACAATATGAAAGAAATAAGGGGTAATTGAGATATTCAAGTTACAAGTTTCAATAGTATATTATAATAGTGATATATAAATATAAGGCAGAACTCGATAATGGGTTCTGCCTTTTTTCAATATGAAATGGAGGTGAGCACATGGGAAAAATCATATTAGCTATTTTAGTGGCTTTGGAAACAATCGTAGAAGAAGTGTTTAAAGAAGATTAATTGGTATTCGTTAAGGTTATTGATTTTTCGAATATGTTTATTTAATGCTGCTATACTTTTTCGAACAAGATTTCATGGGAATATGAGGGTATATTGAGATGTTCGAAAAGGTGTAGCTATACGAACAGGAAGGAGATTATATGGAGAGCAGAAAATTTGGGTATGCCAGAGTAAGCAGTAATGGACAGAATTTGGATAGACAGATATTTGAGCTAAAAAAATATGTACCAGGTGATTTTATTGTAACAGACAAAGCCAGCGGAAAAGATTTAAACAGACCAGGTTATCAGTCATTAAAAGGAGCTCTGGGGTTACGGTATGGAGATATTTTATATGTAAAATCATTAGACAGGTTAAGCAGAAACAAAAAACAGATCAATGAGGAATTACGCTGGTTTAAAGAAAATGGGATTCGACTTATTGTGTTAGACTTACCAACTACAATGATCGAAGTTCCAGAGGGACAGGATTGGATCATTGATATGGTAAATAATATTTTAATTGAGGTATTATCCAGTATTGCAGAAGAAGAGCGCAGAACTATTAAACGACGTCAGAGAGAAGGAATTGAGGCTGCTAAGCTGAAAGGAAAACATCTGGGACGTCCAGCTGTGAAATATCCAGATCAGTGGCAGTCTTGTTATATGAAATGGAAGCAGGGAGAAATCACAGCAAAAGAGGCAATGACGCAAATGCAGCTGAAGAGGACTAGCTTCTACAAGCTGGTGAAGGAATACGAGCCTTGAGCAGAATATTCCCCAAAATCCCATTATCCCCGACATATATAGAACGTGAAATATAGTACAACTTAACCTTTTATATGCTGGGAATAAGGGAATTTTGGGAAATTATGTTAAAATGAGCATTATATATTAGAAATGATATGGCTGTTAGCTAGATAAGGTCGATATACCGCGATGGGAAAAGAAAAAGAGCAGAATTTGCAAAAAAGCTTGACCAAAGCCTAATATTGTGGTATGTTACATGTAACACAAAAATTATAAGATAATTTGAAGTACCTCTTAGATAAAAAGGATTATCATAGTACACGAAAGCTGATTAATATACTACGAAAGATGAGAAATAAGTAATTAAGTATATTAAAAGGAGGAATTATTATGAATAATTCGAGCTTTATCGTTAGGAGGTTTTTTTATGCCCAAAAGAATTAAAACGTTTTTCGGAGAGTATGAAGTACCTCTTTATGAGGAGATGTCCGAAGAAGAGAAATTTGAAGCATTTCGGGAGATTTTTCCGAATAGTCAAGCAATTAATATTGAAAGTATTCCAGCCGAAGGAATCCATGGATTTCCCAAAGCAGATATTGAGAAATTTTATCGTTGGTTACTTGAAATGGAAGAAGAAGCACGAATTGAACAAGCAGAACAGGAAATTGAGGAAGAATTGACAGAATGTTTTCCTTGTAGCAGAGACATCAATTTGGATGAGATTCCAGAGGAAGGAATAAATGGAATCAGCAAAGAGAGAATACAGAGGTATCGTGATGATTTACGTGAAACAGAAAACTGGGACGCGATAGCGCGAAGAGAAAATGAAGAAGCAATGATGAGAAATTTGGAGGAACAACTTACTCCTTCAAATGACTTCTTTTCAACACACGGTACTGTGATACCGCAACATAATGATGTAAAATTAAAAAAAGCAGTTGAATCCACAGATAATAATAAAGATTTTACGGCAATACAATCACTGAATACACACACGAAACAAGTTCAAGTTACATACACAGATCCAAAACAAATCACTAGCTTAAATCAAGCGAAAATCACTAATGCTACAATTAATTTTACAACCGAAAGAAGTGTGGGAAATTACGTTTTCAAGAATGGTGAATTAGTGTATATAGATCCGACAAATGGTTCTGAGACGTTAATTGGAAACATTTGGATTACTATTCAGACAGAGATTATATACGTTGAGGAAATTTCCAACGCACAAAATGAGGTTGTGCGAACAGAAAAGACAACCGAATGGGTTCTTGATATAGAGTGCATGGGATTACATTTTACAGTGAAAACTTCTGTAGGTGCATTGTACGATTATAATAAGTTAATGAAGTACACCGCAGATAGAGCCTATCGGGAGGTTGATGCAGATGCTAAAAAAGCATTTAGACAATATATGGTGTTGTTAGTAAGTCTGCGTAATTTCCGAACGGAGGTACGCTATAAAAGCACTGGCTGGAAGCAAATTAAAGACAGATGGTGCTATTTGACGGATGCAGGAATTATAGGTATGCCGAACTGCAACTATCGGGCTGAAGTGGAGTACAAGTATACGTATGATCCTAAGAAGATTGATGCCACAGAGACCTTTAATGATTTTTGGAAGATGAAATTTCTTTCAGCTAGAAAGCCGGAAAATTCAGTCTTCTTATTTCACTATACATGTCTGGCTGTGATGACGACACTTTTTCAAGAGGTGGGACATCCTATAAATTTTGTAGTTGCTCTTATAGGGACAACCAATTCCCAAAAAACAGTAACTGGAATAATATTTACTAGGCTATACAATCGCAATACGAAAGCTGCAGCTGATATCAGATTTGATTCTACCAATGCGGCGATTATGGAAAAAACATCGACTTATGGGGATGCTATTCTAATGGTAGATGATATTTTACCATATGATGATCCAGTTTGGGCGAAGCAACAGAAGAAAACGGTAAATGATGTTATTCAAACATATGGTGACAGAACGCCTAAAATGCGTTCAGAGGCATATGCCAAAATTAATAACGTTTCGCGTTATAGTCCAGTTAGGGGCTGCTGCTTAATGACAGGAGAAGTATTGGATTTAGGTTTTGAATCCAATTTAACGAGAGTTATTAAACTGGATTTTGAGCGAGGTGACATTGATTTACAGCTATTAACGTATTTTCAACAGAATCTATTAAACTTGCCAACGTTTATGTATGGCTATATAAAGTTCATTAGTGAAAATATTGCTGATGTTTTTAATATCATTGAGCAACAATTTGTAAAAACTCGCATGAGCAGTTTTCCACCTAATATGGCAGCCAGATTTATTGATTGCATTGCTATAATGTCTGCTGAAGTAAGTATATTTTACTCATATGCAGTAACAAAAGGCTTTGTAAGAAATGAAGATGTACAGAGGTATATGGATTCAGACATGCAGCTCATTGAAAAAATAATAATGAAAAATTACGAAGAGTCTCGAATTATAAGTCCTGGAATAAGGATTATTGTGGCACTGTGCAAAGCAATGAAAAATGGTAAAGTAGAACAGTGTGACATTTCCGAAAAAGAGAATTTGGAAGAGCTGGATGAGGTAGACATGGAAAACATGGCGATGTTCGATTCATATTATGTATATATTTCACCCGATAAGTTATTCGATATATATATGAATGACTGTAAGGAAATGAATTGTGCAGTTACATATAAAAGTAGTCGTGAGCTTAAGAATCCATTAAAAAAAGACGACATATTATTGCCGAAGCAGGAAGGCAATAACACAAGATATTCTCATAAACTATGCAGTAAAACTTCAAAGCGGTTTTATTGGATAAAACTTGATGTATTCAAACGAATTTATGATGAATATCAAACGATCTGAGAGGTGATAATATGCTTGAACAATATGGTGACATTTTGACTGTAAATGAAGTTCAAGAGATTTTGAAGATAAATAGAAAAACTGTTTACAGGTTAATTAAAAGTAAAAAGTTTTTCGGCAAGAAGATTGGCAAGGTATACCGCATACCAAAACAATCTATTTGCGAGTACATACTAGGGGAAGAGCAATAAGCTCTTCTCCTTTTAAATACAAGGAGGCTATTATATGGATGAAGTAACTGGAACACTTCAGAAAAAGACAATGAAAAGCGGTAAAAGCTATTACTACGCTGTTTTGAATATTGGTGGGAAAACAAAATGGATTGCTACTGGATTACAGATCAATGGAAATAAGCGCTTGGCTCAAAGACGACTACAGGAAATTTTACAGGAATACACAGAACAAAGTGCAGCTGCTGCCTCGCAGCAGGCTTGTAAAAACGAAATCCCGTCCGTAGAAGGCTCTACAGGGAATGAAAACCAAGCTGATGTATTATTTTCTGAATGGGTAAAGGAATGGCTTATTTCACGCAAAATAGACGTCAGAGAATGTACTGGTGAAAGTTACGAGACTCATGCTAGAGTTATTGTGGAATATTTTAATGAGAATCAGATAAAACTAAGTGAAATTTCCTATTCAGACATTGAGGAATATTGTAAATTTATGCTCAAAGAAGGCAAGGTAAATAGATACACAGGAGAAAGATCTGGGTATGCTATACGGACTGTCAGAAGTCAGAAGTTTATAATTACATCCGCCTTGAATTGGGCTGTAAAGCGTGGCTTAATAACAAATAATCCTGCACTGACTGTCACAGTGAGTAGAAAGAAGAATCGCCAATTGGCTAGAAAGCCTGTTTTCTTTACTGTAAAGGAAGTGAATGATTACCTGACGTTTCTGAAGGACAAAAATGATATTCTTTATGGTCTGATTTATACGACATTGATGTTTGGACTTAGAAGATCAGAAGTGTTGGGACTTACTGTACAATCAGTTGATTTTGCAAGGAGAAAATTGTACATAAATCGAACAGTTGTAAAAATGCTGCATATTCACGATGAGAACGCTACCAAGACATTTGATAGTGAACGCGAATATCCTTTAACTGATGAACTTATTACCTTTTTCAAAGAGGTAATAGATCAGAAGAGACTTTACAAGAAATTTTTTGGAAACAATTATACAGACAATGATTTCTTATTTACCTGGGAAGATGGCAGACCTTTTTTTCCAGACTATGTAAGCAAACACCATAAAAAGATGATTGCTATGTTTGGAAAACCTAATTTGACTTTCCACAACTTGAGACATTCGACAGCCTGTATTTTGTATGAACAAGGGTGGAAAGCAAAAGACATTCAAGAATGGCTGGGACATGCAGATATTGTAACAACCATGAATATATACACACATATTGACAGGGCACATAAACAGAAACAGGCAGAGTCCCTAAGCGGAGTGTTAAACCATGAAAAAAATACAAATAATTCAATGGAGTTACTTGGATAATTATATAAAACTATAGAAACCGATAGTTCGCAAATTGATATGCCCCTTGTCAAGTAGACAGGTGAAATATCTAAAGGTAAGCGACAAAAATACCTACATTTCATTTTGGAG
>NZ_JBCOME010000090.1:0-7826 GCF_040924365.1 Ruminococcus sp. 1001136sp1_2201st1_G3_2201SCRN_220225
GTTGCGCCGGCGAGTGAGCAATCACCATTGTCCGAATGCGTCCGCCTTGAACAACTTTCAACACACTAAATAGCAACTGAGAAAACCTTGTACAATAAAACCGGCTATGCTAAAATAAAGAAAGATTTCAGGGACAAAGCAGTTTGTCCCTTGTTTTACGTTTAAAGAAAGGACACCCCTATGTTTCACATAATCCCCGACAACTTTTTTGTCCCATTATCTTCTCCAAACCGAATTGTATACTGGGAATGTATCAGCCGCCTTTTTGCCATTATGGAACACCAGTTCTCCTTTGGCGTGGAAAGAGAAGTGCTGGTAGACGAGCTGGAATTTTATTTTGGACAGGAAAATGCGGCCCAGCTGGTGGAAGAAGAATTCCAGGCTGATGACAGCCGAAGCCGGGCTAACGGCATTTTGCGCCGCCTGGAATACTACGGCTGGATCGAAGTGGAAACAGACAAAAGCTACGTACAGCGTGTAAACTTCAAGGAATACGCTGTGAAAATAATCAAAACACTCCTGGATATCGCAGATGGGAAACAAATTGAATACCAGGGGTACATTTATACCATCTACAGTCTGGTAAAAGGCACCATGGATAAGCCGGGTATCGTGCTCATGCAGATCTGGGAAAACACTGACTACCTGATCACTGGTCTGAAAAACCTCAATTCCAACATCAAACACTACATTGATGACCTTACCAGACACAGCACGGTTGCCCAGATTATGGATGCACTGTTTAACGACTACATTACCAATATTGTAGACAAAGCCTACCACCGCCTGTTGACTTCTGACAATGTTTCCAAGTTTCGTCCGGAAATTATGCAGTGCCTGGAGAAAAAAAGCCACAATGAGGAATTTCTGGAAAAGGCATCTGCAGAGATTGCAGCTATCCGGGAGGTTTCCGAGGAAGAGGGGCGGGAACTGACCTACCGTTATCTTCACGAAATTATTGAGGCTTTCCGCAATATGGACGAGATTCTTCAGGAAATCAACCAGAAAAATACCCAGTACCAGCGAGCTGCCATCAACCGTGCTAAATTTCTCCTGGCAGGAAATGAAGATGTGCGGGGGCAGTTGAAAGAAATACTCATGGGAATTAATGAAGAAATCAACCGGGAAAATATGGATCTTGGGGGAATCTACCGCATTGATTTTCTGGATGATCTGGTGCGTATTTGCCAGTGTTCTATTCTGGAACAAAGTTCTCTGTATCTGGCAGTAGAAGGGAAAAAGGAATTCATCCCCTCCAGTCTGGAGAATGAGGAACCAGACGAAGAGCTTCGCCGTGAGAAAATGAGAAAGATGGCAGAAAAGATCCGGAAAGTGATCAGTGTAGAGAAAATTCAGAACTACGTAAACCGTTATCTGGCGGAAAAAGATGAGCTGGAAGCAAGCCAGCTTCCTCTCAATAATGAAGAGGATTTTATCAAACTGATCTATGTGCGCCTTTACGGTCAGCGCAAAAATATGGGATATGTAATAGAAACTCTGGAAGAACGGGAAGTAAACGGCTACCGTTTCAAAGATTTTCGGATACGGAGGAGAGAAAATGGAATATCTGGAAGGAATGCTGCAAAAAGAAAAGGATAATTTCAGCAGGGTTTGCAACCGTCTTCTGGGAACCTGCTTTTTGTGCAAAGGAAACCAGAATACCAAAGCAGATTATTATTTTGTGCTGAAATACAGGAAAGAATTTAAAGAATATCTGGGCGTTCTTGGCTATCGCCTTGAGATAAACGAGGAATATGGAGTGATTCAGCTGACCAGTCCGAGAGGGTATAACCGGATGAATCTGAAGCTTTATGATTCCATTGTACTTCTGATCCTGCGAATTCTTTACGATGAAAAGAAGCGTGAGCTTTCCGCAATAGAGGAAGTAATCGTGAACCTTGGAGACATTCAGGATAAGTTTGTGAGTCTTAATATCCGTGACAGATTAATCGACAAAACCACCATGCGAAATGCCCTGAGCCTATTCCGAAGATATCAGATCGTGGAGCTTCTGGATAAGGATATGGGAGATGAAGAATCTCGTGTTCTGATTTACGACTCCATTCTGATGGTGGTACGTGCAGAAGACATTAAGGCAGCATATGAGAAACTGGAGACATACAGAAAGGGAAGAAACGAAAGCGATGAAGAAACTGACGAGGATGAAGCTGATTAACTGGCACAGGTTTAATAACTGTACCATAGAGTTTGGAGATTCTACTCTTTTATCTGGTGAAAACGGCGCTGGAAAATCCACTCTTTTGGACGCGATCCAGTTTGTGATCATCTGTTCCACCGGCTATTTTAACAAGGCGGCCCACGAGAATGGCAAGCGAAGGCTTACCGGATATATCCGCTGTAAAACAGGAAAAGAAAACCAGCCTTATGAGCGTACCGGCGAGATCAGCGCTCATGTTGCCCTGGAATTTTATGAGGAAAGCAAGGATAAATATTTCATTATCGGTGCTGTTGTGGACTCTGCTTCTGAGGGCCAGGAGACCACAGTGCGGTATCTGATGGAGAATACCAGGATCTCAGATGATCTTTTCCTGTACGGAAACCAGGTGAAATCCATTGCAGAATTCCGTGGTTCCAACATTGATATCCGCCAGTGGTGCAAGACCAATGTAGAAGCCCGTAGAATGGTCACAGCAAGACTTGGAAGGATTGAAGATAAGTTCTTCCGTCTGATTCCAAAAGCGCTTGCATTTAAGCCCATCGACGATATTAAGGACTTTGTTTACTCTTACGTGCTGGATGAAAAAGAAGTCAATATTGATGTACTTCGGGAGAATGTGCGTACTTATCAGGATATGGAACGTACCCTTGATAACGTGAAAAAACGCATGAAAAAACTGAAAAAAATACAGGAATTGTACCAGCGTGTACAGGAGCGTATTGAAAAGGACAGGATGTACGAGTATTTCCTGAAACGTAGTGAGCTGGAGCTTGTGGAAGGACAGCTTTCCAGTCTGGAAACTGCCAGAAAGAATGAAGAAATCCGTCTTTCCCAGGCGAAAGCCCAGCTGGAAATGCTTCAGAAAGAGCGCTCTGAAAAGCAGGAAATTGCCACAAATATCCGTGTAGAACTGCGCCATAACCAGGAATTTGTAGCTTTGGAAGAGGAGAAAAAAGAGCTGAAAAGGCTTCGGGATAAGAGACAGGAAGCTATGAATGAGGAGACGGAATTGAAGAAGAGCGTGGCTCAGGCGGCCAGGGACTGCGAGAGTTTGTTACGGACTATAGAGGCAGGGAACACTTCCAGATATTCTGCAGCAGTTTCTACCGAAATGAGTCAGTCTGCAAATGCAGAAAATGGAACTGGCGCAGATTTCGCTTCCTGTATCCGTGAATACCGGAAAAAACTTCAAACTCTGGATGGTGATATCAATGTAACAGAAATAAAGAGCCTTACAGATGATGTGATCCATTTCAAACAGATGCGCTATGGAGAACTGCAGGAAGAGCAGGCGCAGCTGAAGATCCGGCTGAATCAGAACCAGACAGAATGGGAGAAATTAAGCAAAAAGATCAATAAACTGAAACGCAAAAAGCTGACTTATCCATCTGGAGTAGAGCTTCTTGTGGAGTCTGTACAGGAAGAATTTGCGGGTATTGGAAGAGAAATCCAGCCTGGAGTGCTCTGCGAAATGCTGGAAATTAAGGATGAGGAATGGCGAAACGCAGTAGAGGGGTATCTGAATACGCAGCGTTTTTATGTGCTTGTAGAACCGGAGAACTTCGATATTGCACTTGGTATTTATGACCGTCTTCGAAGAGAGAAAAAGGTTTACGGAGTAGGTCTGATCAATACGAAAGATCTGGAAAAATACGACACTGCGCCTGCTGGAACTCTGGCAGAAGTAGTCACATCCCAGAACAAATATGCCCGTCAGTACAGCAACATGCTCCTTGGAAAAGTACAGATGTGCGAGCGTTACGAAGACCTGAAAAAGTATTCTGTTTCTATCACAAAGGGCTGTATGAGATATCAGAACTGTGTGGCAAGTGCCATCAAACCAGAGGTATTTCGTGTGCCGTTTATCGGCAAAAATGCTTTTACCGTACAGCTGGCACAGGCTGAAGAAGAATTTCAGAAGCTTAGTGAAACAATGGAAAATCAGGAGAAAAAGCTGTCTGACACAAAAGAGATTCTGGGACTTCTTTCTACAGAAAGTGACGTGGATATTAAGTACCGTCTGGATGTGATCGCTACCCTTCGTATGTTAAATAAATCCATTGATAAATGTGAGGAAAATATACGAAAACTGAAAGAAAATTCCACCCTGATCCAGAAGCAGCTGCAGCTGGATGAGCTGGAAAAAATGCTTAGGGGATTGGATTACACCATCAGCTCCGACACGGAAAAAATCGGTGGAATGCGTGCCCGGATCCAGGATTTGGTTGCCAGAAAACAGACACTTCTGGAAAAACAGATTACCGGAAAGAGTGAGGTAACCACTCTTGCAGCAGATGCGGGAGAACGTTTAAATAGCTGGAATCGGGAATATAAGGAGGCTCTGGGAGTAAGATCAATTGAGCAGTTTCAAAGTGAATATTTTTATAAACTGCCTTCTAATAAGAGAAAATATAACAGTGAGAGATGTCAGATTGCCAAAGACAATATGATAAATGCCATGGTGGAGTATAAGACCGAGCATGATTTTGGTGCAGCTGCCAGTCTGGATGGTTTTCCTGAATTTGAGGCGGTATATGAACGTTTGAAAAACTCTGAACTTCTTGATTATGAGGAGAAAGTACAGTCTGCCCATAAAGCGGCAGAAACAGAATTTCATGAGCAGTTTCTGGCGAAATTACAGGAGAATATGAAGCTTGCACAGGGGGAATTTAAGGAACTGAACAAGGCGTTAAAGGGCATTGATTTTAGCAGTGAACGCTATGAATTCCAGTTTATGCCAAGTAAAAAATACCGCAATTATTATGAAATGATCATGGATGATTTCAATGTGACACAAGGCGAATCCCTATTTTCGGGAATCTTCCATGAGGCTCATAAAGATGTAATCGAGGAGCTGTTTGAACAGCTTTCGGTAAGTGGAGATAACAGTGCACAGGCTCTTGACGAGTTTACGGATTACCGTACTTACATGGATTATGACATTAAGATCATTCATAATGACGGCACCTATTCTTATTATTCCAAGGTATGTGAAGAGAAGAGCGGCGGTGAGACACAGACCCCGTTTTATGTGACAGTGGCAGCCTCTTTTGTGCAGCTTTACAGCAATAATATTGGTGGCGAGGCAGCTGGGCTGGTGCTCTTTGATGAGGCCTTTAATAACATGGATGATGAAAGAATCGGCGGCGTTTTGGAATTCCTGAGACGCCTTCCATTACAGCTTATTATCGCCGCTCCTCCAGATAAGATCCAGTATATCGGCCCGGCTATGGATGAAGTGATGCTAGTAATGACAGATCAGAAGCAGAGTTATGTGGAGGAATATCACAATGCAGTATGACTAGTACATCGAATATTAAGTAACTGCCATATTGACTTGTCTGATTTTTCATCTGCTGCGTTGTCGTCGGTCGCCGTAGCCACCGCTATGCCTCCTTTCTCCGCCTTGCATATGAAGAAATCATCCTGCGTCAATATAGCAGATACTTAATTTTCGATGTACTAACTGGTATTAGAGCGTGTTTGAAAAATCATTCCCGCAATCTGCACGCCCCACTTTGCGGGAGATTTCACCCGAATTCGGTTGCCGTAGCCCGCTATGGCGCCCTCATCCGGGCGAAATCTCCCACAAAGTGTGACGCACATCTTGCAGAAAGCCTTTTTCAAACACGCTCTAGAGAACCTGCTGGATTGCAGATGGATTCTGAAATTAACAGTTGCGCACAGATAGCTGAGGTATTAAAATATATAAAAATAACATAGCTGCAAAAAAGGAGGTACCGCATATGACAACATTGGAAATTCTGGACCGTCTGCAAGGTGATGCACTGAAAGATGGTGAACTTCGAAAAAAGCTTTTGGCAACCCGTTTGGAAAAGGATCCTCTCACTGTTTTTTGCAGATTATGCAGGGAACTTGGCTATGAATTGTATGAAATGGACCTGGTATCTGCCGGAGAAGACTTCTATGCTACCATGCGCCGCAGTACCAATGGCGGCGGAGAAAACTCCCCGAAGCTGGAGGGGGAAGATGACTTCTATGAGCTTTTGATGGCAAGCCTGGAGGCAGCAGAGAAAGCAGAATAGAATTGGCTCAAATAGACATCAACTATGAGTGTTTTTGGTAAGCCAAAAGCATTATGCAAAACATTATGTAAACTAAAAAGACGACAGTTGAAAACCCAAATTTCGTTGAAAATTAGAGTGAAATGTCTGTTATAGATTGAAAAACAGGGAGTGTGTATGGCAGAATTAACGGAATTGCAGAAGCAGTTATTCGAATTACAGGATATAAAATATCGGGATTTCCACAGCAAATTAATGCCCGAAACAGCCAAGGAAAAGATTATTGGAATCCGTATTCCGGTGCTTCGGAAGTTTGCAAAAGTATTCGCCGATACTCCGGAATCAGAGCCCTTTTTGCAGCAGCTTCCTCACCAGTTTTATGAGGAAAATAACCTTCATATGATGCTGATCACTGGGATAAAGGACTATCCGAAATGTATGGAAGAAGTACAGCGATTCCTGCCCTATATCGACAACTGGGCCACCTGTGATTTCCCAGAGCCAAAGTGTTTCCGTAAGAACAAAAAAGCAGTATTAGAAGAGGTCCGGAAGTGGATCGCCTCCACTGAAACCTACACTATTCGCTACGGGATCGGCATGCTTATGCGCCTTTTTCTGGACGAGGATTTTTCCCCGGAGTATCTTGAAATGGCAGCTGGCGTACAATCACAGGAATATTATGTAAACATGATGATTGCCTGGTATTTTGCCACCGCTCTGGCCAAGCAATGGGATGCTGCAGTACCTTATATTGAGCAGCACAGACTGTCGGACTGGGTACATAAAAAGACTATCCAGAAGGCAGTGAAAAGCTATCGGATTACGTCTGAACAGAAGGAATATTTGAAAGGCTACCGTTAAAAATAGGATTTTATGGTTTAGAGACTGAGAAATAAAAAACGCCAGAATGAAAAGCTTTATCATGCGGTAAAGCGAATTTCATTCTGGCGTTTTGTATTTATGCAGGCATAAGATCCTGGTGGCTGCCGCAAATCAGCGGAAGCTCTTCAGCCAGTTCACCAGGGAATCATGCCAGATATTGTCATAAACGGTTTTCTTCATCTGGTCGGTTACCGGACCATTGTTTGCCATTTTCGCAAGGATTCCGGCTTGAAGCTCTTCTACGGTCATGTCCTCTGGGGACTTGGACCAGTCTACGGTTATCTGAGATTTTTCGGAGGCTGGTTCGGATGCGGTAGTAGTATTAGATGTTGTACCATCAGCTGCTTTTTCAGAAGCATTTGCGGTGCAATCAGAGTTACCTACAGTAGTCGCAACCGTTTCCTTTATGCTGTCCGTATTCGCAGCATTTTTCAGTGCCTGAGAGATCGGAGTTGTATTTTGCTCTGCGACAGTGGCAGCAGCTTCCTCTTTTGTCTGGTCTGCGTTGTCAGCCTTAACTGTTGTATTAGTAGTTTCCGGTGTCTTTGCATTCATCTCTACCGGCTTATACTCTGGCATATCCCCAGCCGGAACCCAGATATTGCCGCTGTTTCCGGCAACGGTTACATGAATGCGTCCATTTTCTACAGAAACTTTTTCACCGGTCAGAGTACCTACATACTCAGCTGCATTTCCAGCAGCCAGATCCATAGAAGCGGCATTGTCATCATTATTTACAG
>NZ_JBCOME010000090.1:7980-11022 GCF_040924365.1 Ruminococcus sp. 1001136sp1_2201st1_G3_2201SCRN_220225
GTGCAAGGATTTTTCTCCACTGCGTCAGCATAATCAGCAAGATTTAAGGCTGGTCTTAAGCTGTCATCTGAGGTTCTTTCCTTACGTCCCTCAATTCCAAATTCAGAACCATAATAAATACTTGGAACTCCCGGAAGGGTGTAGAGAAGCACATGAACTGGAGCAAAATGCGCCTTATTGGAAAGTTTGGTGTAAATTCGTTCTACATCATGGTTGTCCACGAAATTATAAAGATCAAGGTCGCCCATGTTCTGCAGATATTTTACAGTATGCGCGATCTCAAAATAGTTATGGTCATTGTGTCCGCTGTAAAGAGCCTTGTGAAGTGCATAATTTGTAACACTGTGAAGGGTGCTGCCATTTACCCAGCGGCTGTAATCGCCGTGGATAACTTCGCCCATCAGCCAAAAATCCGGTTTCACTTCCTCAGCGGTGCGGCGCAACTGTTTCATAAAATCAAAGTCCAGAACGTCCGCAGCGTCAAGACGGATACCATCCACATCAAATTCAGAAACCCAGAAACGGATCACATCGCAGATGTAGTTCTGCACATCAGGATTGCGCTGGTTTAATTTTACCAGAAGATTATATCCGCCCCAGTTTTCATAGGAAAAACCATCGTTGTATTCGGTATTTACAGAGAAGTTCACATTACAGTACCAGTTTACATAAGGTGAATTCTGTCGCTTCTCCTGAATATCTTTAAATGCGAAAAAGTCACGTCCGGTGTGGTTGAATACGCCATCGAAGATAACCTTGATCCCTTTTTCATGGCAGGTTGCAACGAAATTCTTCAGATCCTCGTTGTCACCCAGACGGGAGTCAAGCTTCCTGTAATCAGTAGTCTCATAACCATGTCCCACACTTTCAAATAAAGGACCTATATATAAAGCGGTGCACCCGATTTCTTTAATATGATCGATCCACGGAAGAAGCGTATTCAGCCTATGCACAGGCTCCCCATACTCATTCTGCTTCGGCGCTCCTGTCAACCCCAGTGGATAAATGTGATAAAAAACTGCCTCGTTATACCAACTCATGCCTAACACCTCTGTCGTTTAAAATAAATTTGTACATTCAACGTTTTCTATAATAGCAGATTTTAGGAGCTTATTCCATATAAAAATATGATGATTCATGGTACTCTGTAAGGATTGTTAAGAATTTTTTGAAAACGGAAAATATATTGAAAATTTTCCTTAAGGGCAAAGGGGTAAAAATAGTGATTCGATATATAAAATGATGGAAGAACAGAAGAAAGCCTTTGTTGAGGCCTGATGGCAAACTATATCAATAAAACCTATTGACATACTATGAAAACAAGAGCATATTTTACAACAACATTAACGAAAGGAAAAACCACTTTCAAAAGCGGAAAAATGGCAGTGAAGAGCTGAAAGTTTTATGCTAAAGTGCAGAAGTGGCGGGCCATCAGATGAATAAAAGGATAGGTCCAAGAATTTTTCATAAGAATACTGCAGAAGATTATCTTCGAGCAGCGATAGAGACAGCGAGTTGGATCGACACGCTGGCGGTGAAGACACAGAGTATGGAAGGAGCTGGAAAGCGCTTCCGGAGGGACAGGAAGGATATCGTGAAGATGTTCCTATGTTTACGTCAAAAAGTATGTATGACGGTTCAGCTGGAATCGGAATTTTCCTGATCCGTCTTTATGAAGCCACTAGTGATGAGAGATGGCTGAAAGAAGCAGAAGAAGCGGCTGCGCATATTATTGCTACGCAGGTTGGTCCTGAATGGTATCAGCATACCTTACTTACATTCGGAGGTGAAAGGAATCATTCCTGTGCCGGGATGGGCGGCAGGAGCTTATAACGGACCGGTAGGAGAAGCCTATTTCCTGGAGGATCTTTATCAGGTGACAAGGAAGCAGGAATATCGCGATTTCGTACTGCGCACAGCGGATATTCTTATGGAGGCAGCTTCTTGAGATGAACGCGGGTTGTTTTGGAGCGAGCAGGAGGATATTACTGCAGATGGCGGATTTATTGTTTTTCTGGATATTGTATATCGTCGCACTGGAATCCGGAAATATCTGGATTTTGCCAGTGAGGCAGCCGAACCTGGTACGACAGTTGGTGGAGAACCATCCCCACCAGAGTAGTAAGCTACCCGGGACTTTATGTAGGCGCAGCAGGATGCGGCTCTTCTTTACTGAGGGCTTACGCAGCGCTTACAGGAAAGAAGCTGACTAATTTGTATGAGTATCATTTTTTTGAGAAAATATAATGTACTTTATAATATGTACGAAGAATATGGAAATTATTTAACTGCAAAATATTACGGAACGTTTTCTTACATATAAATATAGCGCCTCTGCATACACTGTAAAAACAGCGTCGGCGGAGGCGTTTTTTTTGAAAGAGTATATTGAAGAGCGGGCAGTAGAGATTGGAAATTATATTATCGAAACTAGGGCAACTGTAAGGCAGACTGCAAAAAGGTTTGGGATATCAAAGTCCACAGTACATAAGGACGTGACGACCAGACTTGCAAGCTTAAATCCAGCACTTGCAAGGCAGGCCAGGGCTGTGTTGGAGGTGAATAAATCAGAGAGACATATCAGAGGTGGTTTAGCTACCAGGGAAAAGTATTTGCATCAACATATGCTGGAAAACAATCTGCACAAAAAAATATAAACTTTTTTGTAAAAAGTGCTTGACGATTCCTTGCGATAGTGGTATAGTAAACAAACTGTCGCAAGGAATTGCTTCTGAAATGCTGAAAAATAAAATAATTTTCAGAAAATTCAAATTAACTGTTGACAAATGACTGAACTTATGATAAAGTAACCAAGTCGCTTGAACAGAACGACAGAAACAAACAACTTTATACAGCTTCTTGAGGGTCTGGAAAACTTTTGAAAAAAGTGCTTGACAAGATCTGAAAGATATGATAAAGTGAACAAGCTGTCGAAAAGAGATGACAGACAAACAACCTTGATAATTAAACAGTGAAACACATACGATTCTCGAAAATTCTTAACGAATCATCATTCAAAAGAATGAACTTTTTATAACAGTA
>NZ_JBCOME010000091.1:0-9806 GCF_040924365.1 Ruminococcus sp. 1001136sp1_2201st1_G3_2201SCRN_220225
TGATACAGCTTCTTTTGGGATAAATTTGGGTTCCACAGTTGTGATCATTTTTCCGGAACCACTTAATGGAAGCTGGTCCCTGACCTCTTTCTGCATTTTTTCATCCATTCCGGGCAAAGCCACCAGTTCCATAAATCTGCGGATAAATGTTGATTTTCCTGTACGGACAGGGCCTACAACGCCTATGTATATATCGCCTCCGGTTCTGGCCTGTATATCACGGTAAACCTGAAAATTTTCCATACAAAAAAGCCCTCCTGCCTGATTATTTAAAGGTCTGCAAGATTTGTTTACAGCGTAATGCTTATATTCTTCCTCTAAATAATATGCAGTCGGGCTTTTTATTATACCAGTCTTAATTATTCTCTGGAGCGTGTCCAGCTACTATACATCAGCATCAATAGAAGTCATTGTGGAGCAGTTTGTGCTCTTTTCCTTTGAGCAGTCCCTGATACAGTTCCAGAACCATAGGATTCTCATCGGATTTCTTGATCAGCATAGTATTGTCAGCATTATACAAACCTTTCGCTCTTGCAGCTTTGGTTCTGTCACCGGCCCGTACCGGCTGGCCACCGCCCATAATACAGCCACGGCGGCATGCCATTACTTCAATGAGATGATAGTTTGCTTCGCCGTTCTTTACACGTTCCATAACGGTTCTTGCATTTGCAAGACCACTGGCCACACATACATTGATATCCATTCCCTTGTATGGAACTGTGAATTCTTTGATTCCCTCATCTCCACGGACACCACACTCAGAAATCTCCCGCATGGTCTCCTTGGAATGATCCGGGCTTAAGCGGCGTAGAACCGCCTCTGTAACACCGCCGGTAACACCAAAAATAACACCTCCACCGGAGCCAAATCCAAATGGCATATCACATGCTTCAGGCTCTAACTGTGCAAAATCAAGGCCAAAGTTATCGATCATGCGCAGCAGCTCTGTGGTTGTAATTACAATATCCGTATCCTGTTTCTCATCGGTAAAACTGTTCGGACGGATTGCCTCAGCCTTCTTGGCTGTACATGGCATAATAGATACCATAACGGTCTTTTTACCCTTGGCATTCTCCGGATCACGGAAGTATTCTTTAATAACTGCAGACATCATTCCCTGTGGGGATCTGCAGGTAGACAAATTCGGGATATAATCCTTATACTGGTCTGTAATAAATTTCACCCATGCAGGGCAACAGGAGGTAAGAAGTGGAAGTTTCTCCCCCTTCTCAACTCTTTTTAGAAATTCTGCTGACTCCTCCATAATAGTAAGATCGGCGCTGAAAGTAGTATCATAAATCTCGTCAAATCCCATTCTGTGGAGTGCATTGACAATTTTGCCCATTACGCTCCGTCCCTTCGGAAGACTGTAATGATCACCTACCGCAACACGAACTGCCGGCGCAATCTGTGCTACTACACGTACATCCGGATCTGCAAGAGCTTCCCAGACTTCATCCATATGCGTCTTAATGGAAATGGCACCTGTCGGACAATATACACGGCACTGTCCGCAGTTTACACACTGGGTTTCTGCTATTTTCTTATTAAACGCAGGAATTACAATAGCCTCTGTTCCACGGTATGCAAAGTTCAATGCTCCGATTCCCTGAAGCTCCTCGCAGGCACGGACACAGTCACCACAGAGGATACATTTGTTCGGGTCACGGATCAGAGATGGTGAACTGTCATCAATCTCATACTGCTCTCTTGTATTCTGAAAACGGATGTTATGTACTCCAAGACGGTGAGCCAGCTCCTGAAGCACGCATTCTCCACTCTTTACACAGGTTGTACAGTCACGGCAATGTGCTGCGAGAAGCAGTTCCACAATCAGTTTCCTGTATTTTTTGATCTTACCTGAGTTTGTATAAATTACCATTCCATCCCTTGGCTCCTCAGAACAGGAAGCGAAGGTTCTTCCTCTGTCATCCTCTACTGTGCACAGACGACAGGCTCCAAAAGTGGAAACCTCTGAGTGATAACAAAGTGTAGGAATATTAATGCCTGCCTTGCGGATTACGGTCAGGACATTTTTTTCATCTGTAAATTCGACTTTTCTGCCGTCAATCGTCATTGTACCCATAATCTGTCCTCCCTACATTTCCACATATATTGCATCAAAGTTACAGTTATCCTTACAGCTGCCGCACTTGATGCATACATCATTATTAATATGATAAGGTGATTTAATCTTGCCGGAAATTGCCCCGGCAGGACAGTTCTTGGCACATTTTCCGCAGCCGATACAGAATTCCGGATTAATGTGGAACTGACGGAGTGCTGTGCAGACCTTTGCCCGGCACTTCTTGTCCCGGATATGCTCTTCGTATTCCTCGCGAAAACGCTTCATGGTACTGAGGACAGGAAGAGGTGCACTCTTTCCAAGTCCGCAAAGAGCCATGCTCTGAACCATTTTGGCAAGCTCTTCCAGCTCGTCAAGATCAGACATCTCCCCATTGCCTGCTACAATCTTCTCCAAGATCTCCAGCATACGCTTGGTACCCTCACGGCATGGAACGCATTTTCCACAGCTCTCCCGCTGGGTAAAGCTCATGAAGAAACGGGCAACTTCTACCATACAGGTATTCTCATCCATGACAACAAGACCGCCTGATCCCATAATAGCATCAAGCTTCTTTACAGAATCAAAATCAAGAGGAGCATCCAGCTGGTCTTCTACAAGACATCCGCCAGATGGTCCGCCAATCTGAACGCCTTTAAATGCAGCACCGCTCTTCAGACCGCCGCCAATATCATAAATAATCTCACGAAGTGTTGTTCCCATTGGAACTTCAATAAGACCTGTATTCTCAATTGCTCCGGTCAGTGAGAAGGTCTTGGTTCCCGGGCTTCCCTCTGTTCCGATGGTGTGGAACCAGTCAGCACCCTGTATGATAATCTTCGGAACATTTGCGTAAGTCTCAACGTTATTTAATACAGTTGGCTTGCCCCACAGACCTTTCTCGACAGTACGAGGTGGTTTTACACGAGGCATACCTCTGTTTCCCTCAATGGAAGAGGTAAGGGCAGAACCTTCACCACATACGAAAGCTCCTGCACCACGATTAATATGCAGATGGAAATTCACACCGCTGCCAAGGATATGATCTCCAAGGAGACCATATTTCTCAGCCTGGGAAATAGCAAGACGAAGTCTGGCTACGGAAAGAGGATACTCTGCACGAACATATATGTATCCGTTCTCAGCGCCAACTGCGTAAGCGGCAATGATCATGCCCTCGATCATCTTATACGGATCGCCTTCCATAACGGAACCATCCATAAATGCTCCCGGGTCACCCTCATCACCGTTACATACTACATATCGGGTTTTCTCAGCCTGTCTGGCTACCTGTGACCACTTCTTACCAGCCGGGAAACCGGCGCCTCCGCGTCCGCGAAGACCAGATCTGGTAACTTCATCAATTACATCCTGGGGAGTCATCTCTGTAACTGCCTTGGCAAGAGCAGAAAAACCGCCTGCTGCAATATATTCGTCAATGGATTCCGCGTCAATCTTACCACAGTTTTCAAGAACGATCCTGGTCTGACGGTTAAGGAACGGGATATCCTCAGGCTTCGGACAGATTTCATCTCCATGGCGGTAAAACAGACGATCTACAGGATGTCCAAGGCGTACAGTTCGCTCCACGATCTCCAGGCAGTCCTCCTCCTGAACATGTACATACTGATATCCGTATGGTTCAATCCTTACAAGAGGTCCCAGCTCGCAAAGACCCTGGCAGCCAGTCTTGATAACGCCTACGTGAGGGATATCTTTCTGCATTTCAATCTCTACACCATCAATACCTTCACAGAGTCTTACCATCTCATCATAGATTTTCTGAGCACCGGAAGCCATACATCCGGTACCGGAACAGACAAGAACACGGCATGTGAAGCTCTGGATATTCTGTTCGATCTCAGCTTTTTTGCTTTGCAGCTCTTCTTTACTGTTAATCCTCATCCGTTCTCACCTCTCAATCTGTTAATAAGCTCTACTACCTTCTCCGGTGTCATCTTGGCATGCACTTCTTCATTCACCATACAGGTGGGAGCAAGCCCGCAGGCACCAAGACAGGATACAGTCTCCACAGTGAACATCATGTCATCTGTGGTATGCTTCTTATTGCTTAATCCCAGTTCTTTCATGAATGCTTCTTTAACCGGGATTGACTTTCTTACATGACAGGCTGTGCCATCGCATACCTTGATAATGTATTTTCCTTTAGGTTCAAAAGAAAAGTTCTCATAAAAGGTTGCAACACTGAAGGCCTTCGCTTCAGTAACGCCGATCTGTCCGGCTACGTAGGTCAGAAGTTCTGCAGGCAGGTACCGATATTCCGCCTGGATATCCTGCATGATAGGGATTAATGAGGCAGCACACCGCTCATAATGCTCAATAATCTCATCTGCTTTCTTGTAATATGACTGATCTACCATTTTGTTAACCTCCTTACTTGCCAGATGCCTCCAGGTCTTTTGTCCCCGTCCTCCAAAGCTTCCGGCTTTGCGTATTTTTTAACAGACATGACTATTTTTGTAATGAAATTATATATTTTTTTGTTCATTTTGGCAAGCAAATATGAATAAGTTTATTTATTAACAATATTTTTGCACAATTTTGTATCTGGAATTATATTGAAATATACAAAAAGCCGGATTGCTTAAGTTGTACAAATGATACAACAGCAAATCCGACTTTTCTAAATTGTGTTTTCTTTTATTTTTCAAAATCATCCACCGATTTGAGCCATGATGTGGGATTCTTCGTTTCCCTTCTTATGTTCCTGAAAATTGTGGCCTACAGGCTTTTCATAAATGACTTTTTCTATCGTTTCTTTAAGCATCCCATCAGAACAACCACTTCGAAGCAAAACCTTCAGATCTGCTCCGTCCTCAAATTGCAGGCAGCCTTTCAGAAATCCGGTAGAAGTAAGCCTTACACGGTTGCATCTGTCACAGAATTTGTGGGACAGGGCACTGATAAATCCGATCCTGCCTGTAAACTTCTCAAGGGTATAATAATGACAGGGACCATTTCCAAGCTTTTCTTCCGTTGGTGTCATTGACCCATATTCCTTTTCCAGAACAGACTTTATCTGTTCCTCTCCCCTGGCTGTAAACTCCTTGCCCAGACCGATTGGCATCATTTCAATGAAACGCACATGAAGAGGATTCTCCTTTGCAAGAGCTGCCACCTGTAAAAGTTCCTCGTCCGACTGAAAAGTGGGGACACAGTTCAATTTCACTTTCAGGGAAGGGTAGGAAAGTGCTGCCCTAAGTCCCTTTAAAACCTGGTGAAAATCATCCCTGCGGGTGATTTTGCGAAATGTGGTTTCTTCTAAAGTATCCAGACTGATGTTTACGGCATCCAGACCGGCCTCCATCAGGCCCGGAAGCTGTTCTCCCAAAAGGATTCCGTTGGTGGTCAGTGTAACCTGGCAGATCCCGGGAATGGCTTTCAGCTCTTTTACTAATGGGGTGCAGATTCTGCGGACAAGAGGCTCTCCTCCTGTCAGTTTGATTCTGGAAATCCCAAGTTCACTGGCCGCCTTACAGATTCTCACGATTTCATCTGTATCAAGAAGTTCTGTCCTTGGAATCTGACGGATTCCCTCTTCCGGCATACAGTAGATACAGCGGAGATTGCACCTGTCTGTCAAAGATATCCGCAGATAATCAATATTTCTTCCGTATCTGTCAAGCATAAACCATTTCATCTCCCTCAGAGATCACACCGCCTTTGATTACTTTGGCAAAAACACCTTCGCGGGGCATAATGCAATCTCCCATGATCTTGAAAATCTCGCAACCGTTGTGACACTGCTTTCCAATCTGCGTAATTTCCAGAATCACATCGTTGCATTTCAGACGGGTTCCTACTGGAAGGGTCTTAAAGTCAAATCCCTGTACGATCAGATTTTCCCCGAAAGCACCATCCTTTACCGGTGCGCCTTTTGCCTTAAATTCTTCTATTTTTTCATAAGACAGAAGGCTGACCTGACGATGCCAGTTTCCTGCGTGGGCGTCATTCTCCAGTCCATAATTTTCAATCAGTTTTACAGTGTGCACATTGACCTTCTGAGTTCCTCTTTTAACACTGATGTTCACTGCCATCACTTTTCCCATAGTGAGTTACCTCCATATATCTGTACCCTCTATAGTACAATATCTTACTGAGAAAAGCAAATTTTTTGTAATAGCAAAACAAACTTTTGCCGCAATAAGGATTTCAACAAAATTTTCTGCAACAAAAAAACTCTCCAGTTTTTACTCTGAAGAGTTTTTCTTCCGCTTGTACACATGATGTACTTCAGGTACATCGTTCTATTAGTTCAAAACCAATTAACTATTAAGCGTTCACTTTGCGCATAGCAGCCTCTACAACATGTCCAACCAGGACAGATGTTGTAACGCTTCCAACTCCGCCAGGAACTGGTGTAATAGCATCTACGATCGGCTCTACTGCTGCGTAGTCAACGTCTCCGCAGAGCTTGCCTTCTGCATTTACGTTGATTCCTACATCAATAACTACCTGTCCTGCTTTTACATAATCAGCGCCAACAACGCCAGCACGGCCTGCTGCTACGATGATAATATCCGCTTCGCGTGCCACAGTCGGCATATCGACTGTTCTTGTGTGGCAGATGGTTACAGTTGCGTTTTTCTTAACAAGCATCATAGCTGCCGGTTTACCTACAACAAGGCTTCTTCCGATTACTACTGCCTTCTTACCTGTGCAGTCGATTCCGTAATGATCAAGGATTTCCATACATGCCTGTGGTGTACATGGCGGGAAACCGATCTTCTTGCCTGTAAAAACACCAGACATGGAAAGGTCTGTCATACAGTCAACGTCTTTCTCAGGAGCAAGTGCATTCTCGATCACAGCCTGATCCAGATGTTTCGGAAGCGGACGGAACAGAAGTACACCATGGATATGATCGTCTTTGTTTACCTTATCAATAACTGTAAGAAGTTCTTCCTGAGCAACATCCTCCGGAAGAAGAATTTTCTCACATACAACGCCTAATGTCTCACAACGCTTTGTTGCACCCTTCTCATAGGAAATATCACTTGGATTCTCTCCTACACGGATAATGCAAAGTGTGGGGTTAACGCCTTTTTCCTGAAGAGCTGCCACATTTCCTTTGATACGCTCGTTTAATGCAGCAGTTACTTCTTTACCTAATAACTGTTTTGCCATTTTTAAGTAATCTCCTTATATTATGATAAATCCAGTCATGCTCATACCAGTTTCATGGTAATACAGCATTTTGAGACCGCCAAAAGGACTTGCAGGATTTTGCTCCTGCCAGTTCTTTTCTTTTTTTTATCTTTATTTCAGTCTGCCAAGTACGCTGTCAAATGTCTCGTCTGCAAGCTTGCAGTATTTTTCAAGCATTGCATCAGCCTTTGCATTTAATTCTTCTGCATACTCTCTGTCTGCCATGGACTTTGTGTTGATATAAACGTTCAGGCTTGCACCTTTTAATGCAGCTTTGCAGAAGGTTGCAGCTACACCAGCGTCACTGATGGCAAGCTTGGAGCCTTTTGCAGCAAATTCCTTGATCAGGTCAAGTGCCTCACAGCATTTCTCCATGATTTCCATAGGAACAGAGCAGGCATCTTTTAATACGATTGCCATAACTCTTGCTTTTTCAGCTTTCTCTTCTTCTGTTTCTTTCGGCATTCCATATGCTTTGGAAAGCGGCTCGAATACTTCGGCGTCACGCTCGATCAGACGAAGGAAATCTTTCTGAAGCTGGTCGCATTTACCTTTCAGCTCCCACATTTCTTCCTCAACATCAGCATATTTCTTCTTACCAACAGTAAGGCTTCCTACCATGTTTCCAAGTGCAGTTCCCACAGCACCTACCAGTGCAGATGCTCCGCCGCCGCCTGGAACCGGGGCTTTAGAAGCAAGAACTTCTACAAATTCTGTACATGTACTTGTTGAAAATCCCATTTCGTTGTCTCCTTATTGTTCTTAGTCATCATGTAAGCCATGACCTTTTTATAACGCCAGGCGGACAGGTATATCCGCCTGATGTTTCTTTTTTCTTTGATTAGAACAGACCTGTGATCTTACCAGTCTCGTCAACGTCGATTCTCTCAGCTGCCGGAACTTTCGGAAGACCTGGCATGGTCATGATCTCACCAGTCAGTGCAACAACAAATCCAGCACCTGCGGAAACCTTCAGGTTACGAACTGTGATCTCGAAATCTGTCGGTGCACCGAGTTTTGTCTGGTCATCTGTTAAGCTGTACTGAGTCTTTGCAACACAGATCGGGCAGTTGCCAAAGCCAAGAGCTTCTAACTGTTTTGCCTGTTTCTGAGCGTTTGCTGTGAGAACAACTTTCTTTCCGCCGTATACTTTCTGAACGATCTGGTTCAGCTTATCCTCTATAGAACCGTCAAGCTCATAGGAATAAGAGAAGTCATTTGGCTCTTCGCAGAGACGGATTACTTCCTCAGCAAGCTTCAGGCCGCCTTCACCGCCTTTTGCCCATACTTCGGAAAGTGCAACGTTAACACCAAGCTCTTTACATTTTGCTTCAACAAGGTCAAGCTCTGCCTTGGTATCGGTCGGGAATGCGTTGATTGCAACAACACATGGAAGTTTGTAAACATTTTTGATCGTGTTTACATGTCTTAAAAGGTTCGGGATACCTTTCTCAAGAGCCTCAAGGTTCTCATTGTTAAGGTCTGCTTTTGCAACACCGCCGTTGTATTTAAGGGCACGTACAGTAGCAACGATCACAACTGCATTTGGATGAAGACCTGCCATACGGCATTTGATGTCAAGGAATTTCTCTGCACCAAGGTCAGCACCGAATCCAGCCTCTGTGATGGCATAATCAGCCAGCTTCATAGCCATCTTAGTAGCTGTTACAGAGTTACATCCATGAGCGATGTTTGCAAATGGTCCACCGTGAACGATTGCAGGTACATGCTCCAGAGTCTGAACCAGGTTTGGTTTCAGAGCGTCTTTCAGAAGAGCTGTCATAGCACCTTCTGCGTGAAGATCACCAGCTGTTACCGGTTTCTGCTCAGATACTTTGCCATATGTATAACCAATGATCATCTTGGAAAGTCTATTCTTCAGGTCTGTGATGTCGCTTGCAAGACAGAGAACTGCCATGATCTCGGAAGCAACTGTGATGTCATAACCGTCTTCACGAGGCATACCGTTTGTTCTTCCTCCAAGACCATCGATCACGTTACGAAGCTGACGGTCGTTCATGTCCACGCATCTCTTCCATGTGATCTTACGTGGGTCAATGTTCAGTGCATTGCCCTGGAAAATGTGGTTGTCGATCATTGCTGCAAGAAGGTTGTTTGCAGCTCCGATTGCATGGAAGTCACCTGTGAAATGAAGGTTGATATCCTCCATTGGAACAACCTGTGCGTATCCGCCGCCTGCAGCGCCGCCCTTAACACCGAATACCGGTCCAAGAGATGGCTCACGAAGTGCAACCATTGCGCTCTTTCCAAGTCTCTGCATTCCATCAGCAAGTCCTACAGTTGTAGTTGTTTTTCCCTCACCAGCCGGGGTCGGGTTGATTGCTGTTACAAGGATCAGTTTTCCGTCTTTCTTGTCGCTCTCTTTTAAGAGATTGTAGTCGATTTTTGCCTTATACTTTCCATACTGCTCCAGGTATTTGTCATCAATACCAGCTTTCTCTGCAATCTGGGTAATCGGCAGCATTTCGCATTCCTGTGCGATTTCAATGTCACTCTTGTATCCCATTGTAACTTACCTCCTTTTTACGTCACCGCTGTTACAGCATGACGC
>NZ_JBCOME010000092.1:0-835 GCF_040924365.1 Ruminococcus sp. 1001136sp1_2201st1_G3_2201SCRN_220225
AATGCAAGCTCCAGAGTATCCCCCTTCCAGCTTCTGCCGGTAAGATTCAGGGAAACAAATTCATTTCCAACCAGACGTCCCATTGTCCAGTTCTGATAGTAGTTCCATACAGCATCAGCCTCTTTTTTCAGTGTGAGAACTGCGCCACCCTTCTGCTGTTTCAAAACGGACACAAACTGGTCTTTTACCCAATATTCCATTACCTTATTATCTGGATTCAATCTTGCCGGAATTCCCAGTGTACGGGCGATTGCCACAAAAAGTACCTTCTTGGAACGCTCGGTACCAATTCCAGATACCAGACATTCGTATGGAGTTTCCATTACGGTCTCGCGCTCGTTATCCGGGTAGGCAGTGATGTGCACCTGGATATAATTCCAGATTTCTGCCGGATTTGTGCGGAAAGCGGCTTTCTGCTCTTCTGTAAAAAAGGAGAGAATGCCTTTTCGGTATGGACGAAGAAGCTCGTCCTCCACACGGGGATTTAATACGTAATTGATATAGAGGTTATAGCCATTCTCAGCACCAGAAACGCCTGTATATGCCACAGATTTTTCAGTTTTACAATTCTTCTCGCCGCAAGCAGTGCCGTTAACATCCCAAACAAGATCTCGGTACTCCTTAGCATATATCTTTCCATATTCCAAATGCTCTTCCAGCACCCTGCAAACACAGTCTGTATGATCCTTCTCTGAAAGCACATCCACTATTGCCTGACGAAGTTCCTTCTCATCGCCTCCTGCAAGAAAAGCGGTCAGCTCCGGATTTACCCAATTTTCTTTCTTCTCCTTGCGGATCTTGTTTGCTTCATTCAGTCGTCTGGTTCCTTCTGCTT
>NZ_JBCOME010000092.1:989-9658 GCF_040924365.1 Ruminococcus sp. 1001136sp1_2201st1_G3_2201SCRN_220225
CTGCCTGTGCAAAGCCTTCCATCCCCGGAAGGAATGCCAGAACTCTCACACTTCCCAAACCCGTCACTAAGGAAACTGTTCCCTTCTCGTCTGTCTCTGCCTTTGCAATAGGAAAATACTCTCCCATATTCAACACCAGAAACTGCACTTGAGCGCCCTTTACAGCCGCGCCCTCTTTATCTGTCACTTTTACAGAAACAGTTTTCACCCTGGCATAACGCGTAGTCTGGTTCAACATAACCGCTGCACCTTCTTTGCCGATCACATCCTCCCCTTCTGCCGGGAAAAGATCAAACAGGCGGGAATGCACCATCATTGCTCTGGAAGAAGCATTGGTAAACCACCCCTTATTCAGGATCATAAGCGGCTCACATGCGCCTGTGAAATACCATTTTCCGTCACACCAAAGCTCCACCCATGCGTGGTTGTCATCACAGTGGGACCACCTTGGCACATACACCTGCCGCGCCGGAATTCCCACACTGCGAAGTGCATTTACCAGAAAAACAGACTCCTCACCGCAGCGTCCGTAACCTCTTCGATATACCGTAAGTGCCGGAAGTGTACGGTCATCACCACTATGATAAGTAGCTTCCTCCGCACACCAGTAATTTACCTCAATTGCCGCATCTTTCGCATTTTTTCCTTCAATTCTATCCTTCAACTCATTCCAGAAAAAGCTTCGACACGGAAGTACCTCTTCCTCATTCACCCTGTGATCCAGAATATAATTCAAAAACATCTCCTCCGGCAGCTCTTTCACCCTGTCCAGCGTATTATAAAGAAACAGCCCATGACTTGCGAAATCCTGAATCTCCTCAAAAGTATAATTCACAAGATCACTATAAGGCGCGGTCACATACAAATACTTCATTGCCAGCCCCAGATCTCTGCCGCACCCATCCAGTTTCTCACAAATCGTCTTCAGCGGCTCCCTGTCCGCCCCAAACTTCTCTGTTAATTTCAAAAATTCTTCTTCAATCTTCCTCTGACTGTTCTGAAGAAACATCTATTCATCCTCCTACTTTAAGAAAATTGCTATTTAATTGGTTGGTCGTTATCCCGTACGCGATTTCACAATGTATATTCACCGCCGCGCGTCGCAACGTTCCGGCAAGCTAATGACTAACTACGACTAAGACGCTCAGGAAAGCCTTCGCGCCTAAGTCTCCGTAAGTCATGGATCTCGCCTCCACTAAAACCGCTCCTGAAATGCGCGGCTTGCGAATATACATTGCAAAATTGCTGGTTACTGGAAAGGGAAGAAAGAAACAGTAACGACAACAACGGGGGTGGGGTGAAGTAGTTGGTATCCCGCAACTTTATTGTTTTTTCTAATCTATCGTTGTCAAGAAAGTATAGGGAAACCAGTCACTCACCCTCCCCCCTTCGTTAAAAGTTCTTACCAACCAGCAAGTCCCCAGTACACAGCATTTGGGCAATGTGTATTACTCCAGCGAGCCATTTCAGGCGCGTTCCTAGCGAAGGTGAAATCCAGCGCTTACGAAGACTTATGCGTGAGGGCTCTCCCGAACGCATTAGTCGCAGTTAGCGATTAGTTCATCGGAGCGTTGCGCCGGCGAGTGAGTAATACACATTGTCCAAATGCGTCCCTCCTAAAGAACTTTTCAACCCACTAAATAGTAATAGAATTTTACATAAAAAGCAAGCCAGGACAGATGTTTCCACCTGTCCTGGCTTAAGTTTATTTAATTATCTGTCTTCCTCAGAAGAACCATTCTCAGTATTCTTAGCCGCCTCCTGGGCTGCAAGACGCTCCTGAACTCTCTTACGATTTTTCTTCTTCGGCTGAGCCTGTCCATTTGCAACTGGTACACTTGGTGCCTTTGCACTTGAAGCAGACTGTTTAACCGGAGCAGCACCAGCTGTAGCTTTTACAGTCTGAGCCTGGCCGCCGCCGATTTTCTTTTTCATTACCAGCCAGAGAGCTCCGGTAATGCATACAGAAGAATAAGCACCGCAGATAATACCAACCATCAGCGGAGCTGCGAACTCACGGATGGAAGATACACCCATGATATAAAGAACCGCTACCATGATAAAGGTAGTAAGGGAAGTATAAATACTTCTGGTAAGTGTCTGTGTAATACTCTTATTCACCACTTCCTCGAGCTCATCTACGCGCTTGCTTCCGTGAAGATTCTCACGGATACGGTCGAAGATAACGATCGTAGCGTTGATAGAATAACCAACGATAGTCAACATACAAGCGATAAAAGTATTTCCTACGGAAATTCTGGAAATCGCATAGAATGTAAGTACAACAAGCACGTCGTGAAGAAGCGCAAGTACCGCACTGCCTGCAAAACGGATATCTTTGAAACGGAACCAGATGTAAAGCAACATGAAAATAGTCGCAACAAAAACGGCTACTACAGCATCTCTTCTCATTTCGTTGCTGACAGTGGAGGAAATACTCTCTGCCTGGATCAGGGATTCATCTACACCAAACTTGTCAACAAGCGCCTTATTCAGCGCCTCACGTTCGTCAAGATTCAGGGAACGAGTCTTGATGATAACCTGGTTTGTTCCAACAACCTTGGTAGGCTGTACATTCTTATCTCCTGTAACCTCTTCCACAACAGGAGTAACCTCAGAATCAATGGTCTTAATATCCATATCTTCGTTAAAGGTGACATTAGTGGAAGTACCGCCTGAAAACTCAAGGCTGTAGTTCAAGGCTTTTCCGCCTGTAGCTTTGTGGATCAGCATAGTGGCTGGTCCGGCAAGGATCAGGATAATGGAAAGGGTGAAGCATAATCTTCTCTTTCCAACAAAGTTAATGACTTTCTTTTCTTCGGTCTTTCCATAGAATTTCTCATCGCGAACGCCAGCTGCATATAATGCATTGATCACAAGTCTGGAAAATACCAGAGCTGTAAACATGGAAATCACAATACCAAGTGCCAATGTATATGCAAATCCTTTAACAGAACCAGTACCCAGCCACATCAGAACGAATGCTGCGATCAGGGTTGTGATATTTCCGTCAAAGATTGCAGAAAAGGCTTTGGAGAAACCAGCTTTGATCGCAGATCTTACGGTAGAGCCTGCACCAATCTCCTCACGGATACGTGCATAAATAATAACGTTCGCATCTACTGCCATACCAATGCCAAGGATGATACCTGCAATACCCGGAAGCGTAAGGGTAATGTCAAATGCATTTAAGGTAAGCAGAATAGTCGCTGTGTAGAAAATCAGGGAAAGGCCTGCAACTGCACCAGGTACACGGTAAGCGATGATCATAAACAGAATTACGATGATCAGACCGATCAGACCTGCAATAAGGCTGGTGGAGATTGCTTCTTCACCAAGCTGTGCAGCTACAACGCTGGAACGAAGCTCTGTAAGTTCAAGGCTCAGGGATCCGATACGGATATAGGAAGCAAGCTCCTGTGCTCTCTCAACACTTTCCATACCACTGATCTGTGCCTTACCGCCTGTGATGGCTTCATTTACTCTTGGAGCGCTTAATACGCCGTTGTCATAGATAATCGCGATCTGTTTTCCAACATTGTTCTGAGTTGCCTCTGCGAATTTTGTTTTTCCCTCGTCTGTAAGAGTCAGGTCTACCACGTACTCTCTGCTGCTGGAATTCTGCTGCTGGATTGCACCGCCTGTAGCATCTGCCACATCTGTACCTTCCAAAACCACAGAGCCGGCTGCACGGATCTCGTCAAGACTTCTTGCCAGAGAGTATCCGGTCTCGCTGCTGGAATCTGCCTGGAAATTTGCGTTTCCATCCTCGTCCTGCTGTGTGATAAAGCACAGGGAACCTGGCTGGCCAAGTTCTTCCAGAATAGCATTTGCATCTGTTACACCAGGAATCTCTACATTGATACGGTCAGATCCTTCTTGATATACCTGAGCCTCTGTACTGTACTGCTCAACACGTTTCTGCAGCTTGTACACAGTATCGCTCATGTCTTCACTGCTTGGGTTGCTGTCCTTTGCCTGATATGTAATGCTGACACCACCAGCCAGATCAAGTCCGGTCTTGATATTCTTCATAGCACCGGTTCCTGTAGGGCCAATGCCTACAGCAGCCGTATAGCAGAAGAACACGGTAACGATGGCAGTCAGGATCAGGACTAAGATACCTCTTGATTTTTTCATTGTTCTGTCCCTTCTTTTTTGTTTTTCGCAAAAGCAGGGACTGACAGAAATCTTCGCAGCTGGCGAAGTGCTATCAGTCTTCTGCCAGTGCAGCTTTTATCATGATGGCGCACTCCACACGCTTCCTCTGGAGCTCGCATCCGATTTCATAATTGCTTCTGATATCCTTATGGGCATGATATCCGTTTGCTGCGCATCCGCCACTGCAGTAGAATCTTGCAAAACAATCCTTGCAGGCTGGCTTGGTGTAAACATTGCAGCATCCGAAATCCTTCTGGATGTCAGGTCTCGTAATCCCTTCATCCACATTTCCCATCAGATATTCTTCTTCCCCAACAAACTGGTGGCATGGGTAGAAATCCCCCCATGGAGTTACGGCAAGATATTCTGTGCCGCTTCCACATCCTGAAAGCCTCTTGTATACACAAGGGCCACCGGTAAGGTCGATCATGAAATGGAAGAAATTAAAACCTTTGCCTTCTTTCTCGCGTTTTATCATCTCTTTCGCAAGAAGGTCGTATTCTTCCATGATCTTCGGCAGGTCTTCCTCCCGAAGTGCGTACTCCTCAGATGGATCTGCCACTACAGGCTCTACAGAAATCTGCTTGAATCCAAGGTCTGCAAGATGAAGAACATCCTGGGAGAAATCAAGATTATGATGAGTGAAGGTTCCTCTTACATAATACTTGTCCTGGTTACGGGACTCTGCAAATTTCTGAAACTTCGGAAGGATCAGATCATAGCTTCCTGCCCCTTTGCGGAATGGGCGCATAAAATCGTGAACTTCCTTACGGCCATCAATACTGAGGACCACATTTCCCATCTCTTTGTTGCAGAATTCCATTACCTCATCGTTCAGCAGAACACCGTTGGTAGTAAGGGTAAAACGGAATTTTTTATTGTGGATTTTCTCCTGCTCACGGCCGTATGCTACCAGGTCCTTAACAACCTGCCAGTTCATAAGCGGCTCGCCGCCAAAGAAATCCACCTCCAGATTGTGTCTGGAGCCTGAATTAGCGATCAGGAAATCCAGTGCCTTCTTCCCTACCTCAAAAGACATGAGAGCTCGTCTTCCGTGGTACTCTCCTTCTTCTGCAAAGCAGTAGCGACAGGCAAGGTTACAATCATGGGCGATGTGCAGACAGAGCGCTTTTACCACTGTCTGACGGTTCTTGGTAAATGTATCAATAGCATTCTCATATACATCTCTGGTGAAAAGCATGCCATCGGCTTTCAGCTTCTCACACTCTGCCACTGATGTCTTAATATCTTCTTCTGAAAACTGATCTCCCAGTTTTCCTACAATGGCAGCTGTGTCCAGACCTTCTTCCATATAAGGAAGTACTTCGTAGGTCACTTCATCCACAACATGGATACATCCGCTGTTGATGTCCAGCACGATGTTGTAGCCATTGTTCTGATAACGGTGAATCAGACTCATGTTAGTATATCCTTTCATTCTTTCCTATTGCATGAATAAGCAGCGGCTTTTACACCGCTGCTTACATACGTTTCCAGTTGCCCGACTTATTTGTTCTCGCAGCTCTGGTTTCCTACTGTACAGGATGTCTTGCATGCGGACTGACATGATGTCTGGCACTCGCCGCAGCCGCCTTTCTTTACAGTGTTCTGCAGGTTCTTTGTATTTAATGTTTTGATATGCTGCATAGTATTAGCCTCCTTATGTATATAATCTTTGCCTAGTATATCATATTTTTTTTTATTTTTAAAGCATTTTTTATTGGACAGAGTGCGAATCTTTTCAAAAAATGCGGGAATGATTTCTCAAACACGCTCTAAGACAACATCCCACCAAGAGCACCACCACCCAGACACATAAAAAAAGTAGTTACTGCATGTACCAGACTCATTTCCCATTTTCCCTGCACTACAAAAGATACCGTAATCAAAAGCAAATAGTAAAAAGCCCCTACCAGAATTCCCCATAAATACTTATCTTTGCGCAGAATTTTTCCTGACATGAAGCCTCCTGAAAAACAGGACAAAATATACACAGCTACAATTCCTGCTGACACAGGCTTTTCTCCCAAGTCAAACTGGAATAAAAGGAATGCCAGAAACAAAAGAAACGCTCCGGTAACTGCATAGGAAAAAAGTAAAGATTTTAAAATGACTTTTACCTTCATAAAAACAGCCCTCCCATATGTAATATATGGAAGGGCTGGCTTCGTTATTCATGGATTATGAATGTCCGTTTTAATTATCCTGTCTGCTTTATCTTTTCTTTTTGCGGACAATAATCACAATAATGATCACAGCGGCTGCAGCGATCACAAGGATCACAAAGGGAAGGATCATAGTGTTGTCACCAGTTTTTACTGCATTTGAGGTCTGACTCTGACCGTTATTTCCGTTTGAGGTAGCAGCCGTATTTCCTGCAGTGTTGCCTGTAGTGTTTCCTGCAGTCTGTCCCGCATTTGTACTGGAACCTGTTCCATTTGAAGAACTGCCATCTGTTGTGCCAGAATTTATAGTTCCATCAGATGCCACACCTGGTGTATTGCTGGTTCCGGAATTGTCACTGCCGTCAGAGCTTCCGGTACCAGATGAAGAACCACCATTTCCGGTTCCTGAAGTCCCATTGGAAGAGCCATTTGTATTTCCATTGCTGATTCCATTTGAATCACCTGTATTTCCACCAGTTTCATTTCCGCTATTGCTATCCGTTTTACCCGTTCCGGATCCATTTGTTCCATTCGTACCAGCTCCGGTCACAGATGGAGACGGGGTAGGTGTTCCACTGATCGTCACAGTAGGTGTAGGAGTTGGTGTACTTCCATCGCCATACGCTCCATTTGCAATGTCCTCTCCTACGATTGGACGAAAACCTGCAATTCCAAACGGGCTGAAAGAATGTGTGCTGAATACCATGGTGCTTCCGTTTACACTGGGAATAATGGTCTCTGTCGCACCATTATCAAGAAGATGCTCAATCGAATATTTATATCCTTCTTTGACAGGAATCGTTACGCTTACATACTGTCCATCCGGAATTTCATACTCTGTATTATTCTTCAGATCCCATAATTTAAATTCATAGGATTGGAAGATCGTAGCATTATCTTCATTTTTAAATTCGTAATTTTCACCACTGGTCACCTGGAACTGGACATACCAGGGAAGATCTATGCCTGATACAGAAATTCCCTCACAACTATGATTCTGAGCAGCCCTTGCAGCCTGCTCTTCTTCTGTGAGATCGTCCTCAGCAGTTGCCGGTCTTGTATCCGCTGTGGTAAAGTCAAGAGGATTATCAAATATATTTTTCTGGTCATCCTCTGTAGGGTCTGTTGTGTCTTTTACATCCGTGGTGTCTGTTGTATCTGTGGTATCTTTTTTCTCTTCTGTGTTCTCATTTTTTCCAGAATCCCCTGTACCATCAAGAATGGTAGCACCAGGCATCATCTCACCAAAAGTTTCGTTCAGTTTTCCAGTATCTTCTAAAGAATCTGCGGTCTGCACATTGTCAGATGCTGCATCCTCACCATTATCAGAATTTGTACTCTCTATGCTATCTGCGGCTGTATCTGAACCTGTATCAGCTTTTGACTCTTCTGCAGCTGTATCTAAATTTGTATCAGCTTTTGACTCTTCTGGGGCTTCTTCCTGAATATCTTCAGAATCTACAGTTTCTTCCATTGCAGGAGCCGTTGCTTCTGTTTTTTCTGCCGGGGTTGTAATTCCAGCCGCTTCGGTGTTCTCTTCAGATTTTACTTCATTGGAAGCAGGAGTGCTCTCGATGGTTTCTTCTTTCTTATCTGATTCACTGTTCTGCTTGTTTCCCGCATTCTCAGTCTGATCTTCTGTCTTCCCTGAAGCTTCTGAATCATTCTGCTGATTCTCACCTGTAACTGCTGCGTCATCTGATTTTATATCTGTATCTTTATTGTCAGAAGTTGTGTCGTCCGGGACAGATGCTTCACTGCTCTCGTCACCTGTTTCCACATCTGCAGCAGTATCAGAAGGCTGATCTTCAGAACTCTCTTCTATGCTGCTGACAACAACTGTGATCTTACCTTTCACAACTTTTTTCTCAGAATCCCATCCGGAAATATAAGAAAGATCCACGTCTGCTGCTGGTTTAAATACTACTTCGCAGGTCTGCACTCTTTTATCCGGTATATATGAATCATCCGCCCAGGAAAGCGTTCCATAATCACTCTTGGGCAATGCCACTTCCGAAAGAGCAACTGGCTGATCAATTGTGATATTTTCCGGAATCAGACTGGATTTCTCAAGTCTGGTCTCTGTACTCTGCCCCCATGCAGCTACTGGATAAACCTGTCCTGTCATAAGTACTGCTGTCATCGCAGCTGCCGCAAGTAATGATACGCTTTTTCTGTACATAACGTTTTTCTTCTTTTTCATCCTGGCACCTCTGTCGTAATATGTATATTAAATGTAACTGCCCACATCCCTAGAGCCTGTTTAAAAAATCATTCCCGCAATCTGCACGCCCCACTTTGCGGGAGATTTCACCCGAATTCGGTTGCCGTAGCCCGCTACGG
>NZ_JBCOME010000093.1:0-8929 GCF_040924365.1 Ruminococcus sp. 1001136sp1_2201st1_G3_2201SCRN_220225
GTACCAGGCTTACTTCTGATAAGACCAGGGAGAGTCAGTATCAGATCGTGAAAAAGCAGGTATCCATGGATGATAAGAAAGCATTCGAGGATTACTGCAGCATACCAGATGATACGGAAATGACCAGGGAAGAAATTCAGGAGAAAAACAATATCCAGGGTGTATGGTTTGAAGAAGATTATCTGAGAGTCTATCCATATAATGAGCTGGCCTGTGATACGCTGGGATTTACTTTTTCCCGAGATACTGCGGACTATGGAATTGAGGGCTACTACAATAGCAGCCTGACAGGAATTGATGGCCGACAGTACGGATATTTCAGTGATGATTCTAACGTGGAGCAAACCATTATCGAAGCTTCTGACGGAAACAGTCTGGAGCTTAGCCTCGATCTTGGAACACAGCAGATTGTGGAAAAATGGGTAAATGCCTTTAAGGAATCTACTGGCGCCAAAAATATAGGAGTGATCGTGGAAGACCCTTCAAGTGGTGAAATCCTTGCCATGGATGGGGGCGACCGATATGATCTTAATGATCCACGTAATCTGTCTTCCTTATATTCAGCAGATGAGATTGCTGCTATGAACGACAGTGAGACCATGGATGCTCTAAGCGCCATGTGGAATAACTTTTGTGTAACCGACATTTACGAACCTGGTTCTGTTGTGAAGCCCATTGTTATGGCAGCTGCTCTGGAACAGGGAAAAATATCCACCAGTGATACCTTCTATTGTGATGGTTACCAGAATTTTGGTGTGCCAGGAAATATGACCACCATCAAATGTGCAAATATTTACGGACACGGAATGGAAACCCTTGCGGAAGTAATCGCAAACTCCTGTAACGATGCCATGATGCAGATTGGTGCAAAGATGGGAGTTGAAAATTTTCTGAAAGCACAGAGTACTTTCAATTTCGGAAGCCGGACAGGAATCGATCTTCCAAATGAGGGATATGGTATTATGCATACTGTTGATACCATGCATGAGACAGAGCTTGCGTGTTCTGCATTTGGTCAGGGATTCAGCTGTACTATGATCCAGGAAATCAATGCAATGTGTTCGGTTATCAATGGCGGCTACTATTATCAGCCACATCTTGTGACAAAAGTCAAAGATGCCAGCGGTGCAACTGTGAAGACAATCAGCCCGCTTCTTCAGAAGCAGACCATTTCTTCCAGCATTTCCGCTGATATCAGAAGCTATATGCAGGCCAGTGTAGAGCAGGGTACCAGTATGACGTCAAAGGTACAGGGTTACAGCTCAGGCGGTAAAACAGGAACTGCGGAGAAATTCCCCCGTGGAAACGGTAAATACGTGGTTTCCTTTATCGGATTTGCCCCGGTTGATGACCCGCAGGTTCTGATCTATGTGGTAATTGACGAGCCAAATGTAGAGGATCAGGCCAGCAGTATTTATCCACAGTATGTGGCACAGGCAATTCTTTCCGAGCTTCTGCCATACATGAATATTCAGCCCGATCAGTCTACAGACGGAACTGTTCCGGAGACAGAGCTTTGGGAGAAATTTAATGGTCATGTAAATACTATATCTGACAGTCAGATTGATGAAAATGGAAATCTGGTGGATGAAGAGGGCAACCTCATTGACTGGGATGGCAATCGGATTGACGAAAATGGTTACCTGCTGAATAGTGACGGAAGTTATCAGATCAATGCAAACGGAGAGTATATAAAATCTGCTAACCTTGATGGAATCAGCGATTCCTACACTGGTTCAGCCGGGGAAACTCTGCCGGAGGCTGTTTCTGATACCAATGTTCCGGGACCTCCGGAAGATAACACGGATCCCATTGAGGATAACAATATGGAGAGTGAAGGCCTGACTAACGAGGAAGCCGGACTGGATTAGAAATACTGTCAATAGGTGGCATAGTATTGGCAGGAAATAAAAAAACAGACTGTTCACCATAATACAACACATACCTCCATCTGAAATTATCATATATTAGTTATGATGATTTCAGATGGGGATTTTTTTATGAAAAAAACTATGACCTTTCACAGGAAAAAAATATGGATGGTTTTTCTTGTATGTGCACTTATGCTTCTGGGACTTGTGGGAAGGCTTGTTTACCTGATGGGGGTTCGGTCGGATTACTATTACCAGAAAGCAGAAGAACTTCATGAAAGAGAACGAGTCATTAAGGCTGCAAGAGGACAGATACTGGATGCAAAAGGGAGGATTCTGGCAGATAATAAAACTGTATGTACTATTTCCGTTATTCACAGTCAGATTAAGGAACCACAGAAGGTTATTGAGGTCTTGTCAAAAGAGTTGGAAATAGATACTGACACAGTGCGTAAAAAAGTTGAAAAAATATCTTCAATTGAACGAATTAAGACAAATGTGGAAAAATCTGTGGGAGATGTGATACGTGGGTATGAACTGGATGGTGTGAAAGTGGATGAGGATTATAAGCGGTATTATCCTTACGGATCTCTGGCTTCCAAGGTTCTGGGATTTACAGGCGGTGACAATCAGGGGATAATTGGCCTGGAAGTGAAATATGAGGAAATTTTAAAGGGACAGGCGGGAAAAATCCTGACCACAACAGATGCCAGAGGCGTGGAAATCGACCAGATCGGAGAAAGCAGGGAAGATCCGGTGGCAGGGGAAAACCTGAAAATCAGTCTGGATGTGGATCTGCAGCAGTATGCGCAGCAGGCGGCCCTGAAAGTAATGGAAGAAAAACAGGCTGCGCGTGTTTCCATACTTCTTATGAATCCGCAGAACGGAGAAATTTATGTATGTGTTAATGTGCCGGAATTTGATCTGAACGATCCTTTTACATTGAATACGGACGTGGACACTTCAGGACTGAATGAACAGGAAAAACAGGATCTTCTGAACCAGATGTGGAGAAATCCCTGCCTGAACGATACATATGAGCCCGGTTCTACCTTTAAGATCATTACCATGTCTGCAGGTCTGGAGGCTGGCGTGGTTTCCGTAAATGACAGATTTTTCTGTCCGGGGTATAAGCTGGTGGATGACAGGCGGATTCACTGTGCAAGGAGAACAGGACACGGTTCCCAGAGCTTTGTGGAAGGTGCCCAGAATTCCTGCAATCCGGTTTTTATTGAAGTGGGTCTGAGACTTGGGGTGGAAAACTATTATCATTATTTCAAGGAGTTTGGACTTTTGAAGAAGACAGGTGTAGATCTGCCGGGAGAGGCTGGAACGATCATGCATAAAATGGAAAATATGGGGAATGTGGAGCTGGCAACAGTTGCTTTTGGCCAGTCTTTTCAGATTACGCCAATTCAGCTGGCGACCACAGTCAGTTCTCTGATCAATGGGGGGAGGCGGATCACACCTCATTTTGGGGTATCCGTTCTGAGCTCAGATGGCACCAGCGGAAGAAAGCTGGAATATCCGGTGGAAACGGGGATTATTTCGGAAAAAACATCAGAGACAGTAAGAGGAATTCTGGAGAAAGTAGTGTCAGAAGGTTCCGGAAGAAATGCCCGGATCGAGGGATGCACAGTAGGGGGCAAGACGGCTACTTCCCAGACTTTGCCAAGAAGTGCCAACCGGTATATTTCTTCCTTTCTTGGTTTTATGCCTGCGGAAGATCCACAGATCCTGGGGCTTTGCATTATACATGACCCGCAGGGCGTGTATTACGGAGGAACCATTGCGGCACCTGTGATAAAGAATATTTTTGAGGCGGTGCTAGAGCGTGTTTGAAAAATCATTCCCGCAATCTGCACGCCCCACTTTGCGGGAGATTTCACCCGAATTCGGTTGCCGTAGCCCGCTACGGCGCCCTCATCCGGGCAAAATCTCCCACAAATTGTGACGCACATCTTGCAGAAAGCCTTTTTCAAACACGCTCTAAATCAGAAAAAAGAAAGATAAGCTTCGGTGATCGGTCAGGCTGTGAGCAAGGAGAAGTATGTTACCGGTCACGAAGTAAGCAGTAAACAATGTTGGGATATTATCTTGCAAAAACCAAGCTATGGGTTGATAAATAAGGGGAAAAGCTTTATACTATAAGATGCTTTAAAAAGTTTAGAGCGTGTTTGAAAATGGTTTCTGCAAGATGTGTGTCACAATTTGAGGAAGATTGCGGAATGCTTTTTTAAACAGACTCTGGAACGAAAAAAACGAAAGAATTAAAGAGGTGTGAGAATGGAATTTCATATTGTGATCCCGGTACTGATTTCCTTCGCAATCAGTGCAGTATTAGGACCTGTTATTATTCCTTTTCTGCGTAAGCTGAAAATGGGACAGACAGAGAGAACAGAGGGCGTACAGTCGCATCTGAAAAAGGCCGGAACCCCGACTATGGGCGGCGTGATCTTTCTGATATCCACGATTATTACTTCATTGTTTTATGTAAAAGATTATCCCAAGATTATCCCGGTTCTGTTCCTGACTCTGGGATTCGGACTGATCGGTTTTCTGGATGATTATCTGAAGGTAGTCCTTAGAAGATCTGACGGACTTCTTCCATGGCAGAAATTTCTGCTTCAGGTAGTGGTAACAGGTATTTTTACTTTCTACCTGCTGCGGTATACAGATGTGTCTCTGACCATGCGTATTCCATTCTGGGGGGGACATTATCTGAATCTTGGCTGGCTGGCTGTACCGGTGCTGTTCTTTGCAGTGATCGGAACGGTAAATGGCGTAAACTTTACTGACGGTGTAGATGGTCTTGCTACCAGCGTTACCCTGATCGTAGCCGTATTTTTCACGGTTGTATCCATTGGAACCCAGTCAGGTATCGAGCCTGTCACCTGTGCTGTTATCGGCGGACTGATGGGATTTTTACTTTACAATGTATACCCGGCAAGTGTGTTCATGGGAGATACAGGATCTCTGGCGCTTGGTGGATTTGTAGCAGGTGTGGCTTATATGCTGCAGATGCCTCTGTTTATACTGATCGTGGGATTGATCTATCTGGTTGAGGTACTGTCCGTTATGATTCAGGTAACCTATTTCAAAGCAACACATGGCAAACGTATTTTCAAAATGGCGCCTATCCATCATCATTTTGAGCTTTGCGGATGGTCAGAAGCCAGAGTAGTTGCAGTGTTTACTATTGTGACTGCAATTATGTGCCTGATCGGACTTTTAGCCCTGTAAGAGCTGCCTGAAAAGGGAGAATTCCGGGGCATCCATTGCAAGGCATTAAGGAGGAAATAAATCATGGAATTAAAAGGAAAAAAAGTTCTGGTTTTCGGAGCTGGAAAAAGCGGTATCGGCGCAGCTGATCTTCTGAATGCAGTTGGTGCCTGCCCGGTTCTCTACGATGGAAACGCAGATCTGGATAAAGAAAGCGTATTACATAAAATCGGTGGGAATTATGAACTTCCCATCTATGCAGGAGAGCTGCCGAAGGAAGTTCAGGAAAGCCTGGATCTTGTGGTATTAAGTCCTGGAGTTCCCACAGATCTTCCAATTGTAAAAGGTTTTTATGATCAGGGACTTCCTGTGTGGGGCGAGGTTGAACTGGCTTATCAGACTGGAAAGGGTGAAGTTCTTGCAATTACCGGAACAAACGGAAAAACTACAACAACAGCCCTTCTTGGGAAAATCATGTCAGATGCACGCCCATCTGTATTTGTTGTTGGAAATATTGGAACTCCGTATACTTCCAAGTCACTGGAGATGACAGATGAGACGGTCACGGTTGCAGAGATCAGCAGCTTCCAGCTTGAGACTATCTGGAAATTTGCTCCAAGGGTAAGCGCCATTTTGAATATCACAGAGGATCATCTGAACCGTCATCATACAATGGCTGAGTATATCCGCGTGAAAGAGCTGATCACAAGCAACCAGGGTCCGGAGGATGTATGTGTGCTGAATTATGAGGATGAAATCCTTCGTGAATTTGGCAAAAGCATTGTGCCAAAGGCTGTATATTTTTCCAGTGCAAGAGAACTTGAACAGGGTATTTTCCTGAGAGGAGACCAGATTATTCTTCGTACAGAGAAAGAGGAGATTCCGGTTGTGAGAACAGGGGAACTGAAGCTTCTTGGTACGCACAATTTTGAGAATGTAATGGCAGCAGTGGCCATGGCTTACTACACAGGTGTTGATATGGATAGCATCCGTAGGAGTATCTGTGAGTTTACAGCCGTGGAGCACAGAATTGAGTATGTAACTGAGAAAAACGGTGTGGCATATTATAACGATTCAAAGGGAACCAACCCGGATGCGGCTATTAAGGGAATTCAGGCAATGAACCGTCCGACTCTTCTGATCGGCGGCGGATATGATAAGGAATCCAGCTATGATGAGTGGATCCAGGCATTTGACGGCAAAGTAAGGTATCTGGTACTTATTGGTCAGACGAAAGAGAAAATTAAGGCTGCGGCTGAGAAGAATGGCTTTCATGATGTTATTCTCTGTGAGGATCTGAAAGAAGCTGTGCAGGTGTGTGCGGATAAGGCAAACGCCGGGGACGCGGTCCTTTTATCTCCTGCATGCGCAAGCTGGGGTCAGTTTGACAATTATGAGCAGAGAGGCCAGATGTTTAAGGAGTATGTGAGAGCACTGTAATATACCGCAAATTGCAGCGTACATCTTGAAGAAAGCCTTTTGGAGGCATGCTCTGGAGCTTGTTTGAAAAATCATTCCTGTAATCTGCACGTTCCGTTTTGCAGTATATTTCACTCGAACTCGGTTGTCGTAGCCACAGAATGTGATTGGCGGCAGGTACAGAAACTTATGATTTATTTCATAGAATACCCGGATCTGGCATATGCTTTAACCAAGGCATGGGACGTCAGGAGCAGATCTCTATGATCCGGGAGCGAAAGAAAGAAACGAAAACAGACACGGTCTTACTGATCCTTGTGCTGCTTCTGGCAGTATTCGGACTGGTCATGCTGTTTTCCATCAGTGAATATAATGGCAGAGTACGTTTCGGCGACTCTGCCTATTATTTTAAAAAGCAGCTTTTTGCAACAGCTCTGGGCCTTATGACCATGTACATAGTAGCAGAGACAGATTACAGATTCTTTGTTCGGCTGGCACCGGCTGCTTATCTCTTATCTATGGGACTTTCTACAGCAGTTTTATTTGTAGGACAGGAAATCAATGGCTCCAGAAGGTGGCTGAATTTTGGACCGTTGTCTTTTCAGCCTTCGGAATTCGCAAAAGCAGCAGTGATCCTTTTTCTTACCTGGCAGATTCAGGGAAGCAAAAAGACTACAGCTGGCTTCTGGTTTATGTGCAGGACAATGCTGACACTTCTTCCAATTGTAGGACTGGTAGGCTCCAATAACTTAAGTACGGCAATCATAATCCTTGGAATCGGTGTAATCCTGATTTTTATATCAGATCCGGGATATGCCAGATTTATTGGAATGGGAGTAACTGGTGCAGCAGTGATCGCGGTGTTTCTGGCAGCAGAGAGCTACCGTCTGGAAAGGCTTGCCATATGGCGGAATCCGGAGAAGTATGAAAAGGGTTTTCAGACTATTCAGGGACTTTATGCTATTGGAAGTGGCGGGCTTTTCGGAAGAGGATTTGGCAGCAGCCTGCAGAAACTGGGATTTGTGCCGGAAGCCCAGAATGATATGATCTTTTCCATTATCTGCGAAGAACTGGGACTGACCGGGGCTTTTTTTCTCATTGTCATATTCGGGCTTCTTATGTGGAGACTGATGGTGATCGCCCTTCATTGCCGGGAGCTGCAAGGAACACTTTTGTGCGTTGGCATTATGAGCCATATGGCCATTCAGGTGATCCTGAATATTGCGGTGGTGACAAACACCATTCCAAATACAGGAATCACTCTTCCCTTTATCAGCTATGGCGGAACTTCAGTGGTGTTTCTTCTGGGCGAGATGGGGCTGGCTTTGAGCGTAAGCAGAAAATGAAATTTTATCACCAGTCAGAAATATTCGCATACAATAAAAGGTAAGAGGCCCTTTAGGAGTGAATGGCTTGAATGACCGGATTTACATTGAGGGAGGACACCAGCTGAAGGGAAGTATTCGGATACAGGGCTCAAAAAATGCAGCGCTTCCTATGATGGCGGCGTCTCTTTTACATCGGGGAGTCAGCGTGCTCAAAGGCTGTCCGCGGATCGCGGATGTTTTTTGTATGGAGGAAATTCTTCAGAATCTTGGGGCAGTGACCTGGTGGGAAGACCATGATCTGTATATGGACTGCGAAAATGCCGGTAAATGGTCAGTCCCTTTTGAATATACAGGGAGGATGAGGTCTTCCGTGATTCTTCTTGGAGCGCTTCTCGCAAGAAATGGGAAAGGAAGCCTTGGCTATCCAGGTGGGTGCGTGATCGGGAAAAGACCTATTGATATGCATCTTTTTGTGCTTCGGAAGCTTGGCGCAGTGATCACAGAGGAACAGGGATTTTTGATGGCAGAAGCACCTCATCTGCAAGGGGCATTCGTCTCTTTTTCAAAAAGAAGTGTGGGAGCCACTCAGCAGGGCATTTTAGGAGCCGTGCTTGCAGAGGGAGAGACTGTACTGGAAAATTGTGCCTGTGAGCCGGAAATACAGTGGCTTTGCAGGTATATGCGCTCCATGGGAGCAAAAATACAGGGGGATGGAACTTCTGAAATAAGAATCCAGGGAGTTAAAAGCCTAAGTGCCGGGTGCATTCAGGTGCCGCCAGACCGCATTGTGTCAGGAACCTATATCTGTGCGGCAGCTATAACCAGAAGCCAGATCGTTCTTGAAAACCCTCCGGAAGGAGAACTGAAGGCCTTTCTGGAAGTATATAGGAAAATGGGTGGACAATATAAAGGTAACAGTGGTAAACTATTAGTCAATGGAAAAAATGTTCAAAGTCCTGTTAAACTGCTGGAAACGGGTGTTTATCCAGGATTTCCAACAGATCTGCAGTCTCCCGTAATGGCAGTTCTTTCCACCATAGAGGGGGAAAGTTGCATTCGTGAAATGGTTTTTGAAGACCGTTATAAAGC
>NZ_JBCOME010000094.1:0-8126 GCF_040924365.1 Ruminococcus sp. 1001136sp1_2201st1_G3_2201SCRN_220225
ATTCCATTAGGATGTAACATGTATGTAGTTTTGAAGGTACAGAACGGAAACGGTAGCCGGTTGGTTATCGTTTTTTTTGTGTGTAGGTTCCTATTGCAAAATTTTCTCATTTGTTTACATTTACCTATTGCATTATTTCCCAATATGTAGTAACTTAGTATCTACCACGCTGTAATCACAGAACAAATATTCTGTTTTACAGTTTGGAAATGAAGGGGGAAATTGATAAATGGAAAACACAGTAACTAAGGCTGGATTCCGGAAGAAATTTCTGGGAGATAAGGCCTTTTACAAAATGGTACTTGCAATTGCAATACCCATTATGATACAGAATGGTATCACTAATTTTGTCAGCCTTCTGGACAATATTATGATCGGAAGGATTGGCACAGAGCAAATGTCAGGGGCAGCCATTGTAAATCAGCTTCTTTTTGTATATAATCTTTGTCTGTTTGGAGGCGTGTCCGGTGCTGGAATTTTTACAGCTCAGTACGCAGGCCAGAAGGATCATGAAGGTGTGCGCCAGACATTTCGCTACAAATTATGGCTGGTAATTGCGCTCACAATTATAACAATATTGATTTTAATGTGCTCAGGAGAAAACCTGATCGGCATGTATCTGAAAGGCGAAGGAAGTGCAGCTGCGCTGGAGGCTACGAGCAGATATGGAATGCAGTATTTGTGGATCATGTTTATTGGATTGCCGCCATTTATGATCAGTCAGGCATACTCCAGTACCCTTCGCGAATGCGGAGAGACTGTTCAGCCTATGAAGGCGGGAGTTACTGCAGTACTTGTGAATCTTGTATTCAACTATCTTCTTATTTATGGTAAATTTGGTTTTCCGGAGCTGGGGGTACAGGGAGCCGCTATTGCGACTGTTCTTTCCCGCTATGTGGAGGCTGCAATTATAATTATATGGTCACATACCCACACAGAGAAAATGCCTTTTGCCAAAGGGCTTTACAGTACGCTGAAGGTACCAGCTAATTTAACAAAGAAGATTTTGATCAAAGGAACTCCGCTGCTGCTTAATGAGACTCTCTGGGCAGCCGGAATGGCAATTCTTACCCAGTGCTATTCTATTCGGGGATTAAACGTAGTAGCTGCACAGAATATTGCAAATACCATTAATAATGTTTTTAATGTCGTATTCATCGCTTTGGGAGACTCTGTTGCCATTGTAGTGGGACAGCTGTTAGGCGCGGGAAATATGAAGAAGGCCAGAGATACAGATAATAAGATGATTGCATTTTCTGTTATGTGCTGCACTGGAGTGGCATTAGTCATGCTGATTGTCGCACCATTTTTCCCAAAGCTGTATAACACCAATCTGGATGCGCAGGAACTGGCGAAATACTTTATTATGATCATGGCAATTTTTATGCCGCAGAACGCATTCCTGCATGCTTCATATTTTACCTTGCGTTCCGGTGGAAAAACGATCATTACATTTTTATTTGACAGTGTATTTGTGTGGTGTGTCAGTGTACCCATTGCGTATTGCCTCAGTCGCTTCACAGGTTTACACGTGTTGGCTGTTTTTGCCATGGTACAGGTGGGAGATATTTTGAAGTGTATTGTGGGTTTTGTGCTGGTTAAGAAAGGTGTATGGATGCAGAATATTGTTTCCGGAAAATAGGCGTGGAATGCCTGATAATTATTTTGCAAATAGAGTTTTTTGTTAACCGAATGACTTATCTGGAGCGTGTTTGAAAAAGGCTTTTTCAAATGCGCTCTAAGAAAAAATGCTTTTAATTTATTCAAACAGCAGTTCAGCAGCTGCGTAAATAAATTAAAAGCATTTTTATTATCCATGGGTATTTTAAAGAGAAAGTAGTTCCCCTGTCCGTGTCACATTATATCCGGTCTGTCCCTGAAGAATCGTTCGGAAATCTTCAGACCGTACAATTTCAAGAAGAGCAGAGAATCCAGGCTGGGAAAGGGCTTCCGTTTCCATGACCAGATACATAGGAAGTGTCTGAAGCGGAATAAAATCTAGAAGTCCGGACTGGTGTGCTGCGTATTCTTCTCCAAGAGCTGAATCTGCCTTGTGCGTAGCAATAGCTGCGGCAGTGGAAATATCAGATACCAGTTCAGTATGGTAACCAGATATGCTGGCTGGCGAAATTTTTTCTGAGAAAAGAAACTGGTCCAGGTAAATCCGTGGTGTACTTCCTTTTTCTCGATTGGCAATCTTTATGTCTTTACAGGCGAAATCCATCAGACCTGAAAGCTTCAAAGGGTTTCCAGAAGGAACATAAAGCCCTATGGAATACTCATAAAGGCATAAAAGAGAAAGCTGTACACCTGGGACAAGGCTGCGGATATGTTCCAGATCCAGACTTGCACATGCTATGTGAGCCTTTTTGAAATAAAGAGAATACAGGCTGTTGTAGCTGTTCATAAAGGATTGAAGGACTGGAATCCCCTGAGGGTGAATGGACATCTGGCTGATCAGAAGTTCGAGAGCCGGGGAAAACTGTCCGCAAAGGATCAGTCCGCTGGAGTGGAGAAGATAATCCCTCTTCAAAAGGGAACTTTCTGGAGGAAGTTCCGGAATCTGCAGATTTCCGTTAGGGGTACTGGAAGAAGCGGCTTTCTGATCTGGCATGTTATTGCCGGAACCGGAACGCTCCAGGTATTGTTTCAGCTGCTGCTCGCTGATGCGAAGCTGTTTTCCTACTTTAGAAGAATATAATTCTCCACGTTTGATCAATTCATAAACCGTGGTCTTCTTAATTTGAAGCTTGTCTGCAATTTCCTGAGCAGTATAAAGTTTATTCATCAATTCCCACCATAACGTTGGTTGCCTTAATGACTGCGTAAGCGTCAGAGCCAACTTCAAGTCCAAGTTCTTCTACAGCTGCACAGGAAATAGTAGCTGTGATAATGTTGCCGCCTCCGATATCAATTGTGACGATGGAGTTAACGGCTCCCTTATTGATATTGATAACTTTTCCTTTTAACTGATTGCGTGCACTTAATTTCATATTTAAATCCTCTTTTCATTATTTATTACAAAATTCCTGAACGACAGCCGTGTATTCATTATGTCTATATGCTGAATGGATGGATATCAGACAGATCGGAACATATGAGCAAGTAGGAGATTAGACAGGAGTATGAACGTGTTCCATAGCTGAGAAGCAGCTGCCTTTTGTATTTATTATTGGTAGTATTTAAATATCATAGCATGTTGGAAAGAAAATAACAAGGAGTGTTTCGTTGGAGAAAAAATGAAAAGTAAAAAAAATTTGTGTGAACTAATAAAAATTGTACAAACAATGCAGGTTCAAATTGACATAGCAAATGAAATTAAGTATAATGAATGAAACCGAACAAAACATAACAAAACACAACAAAATACAACAAGAATGGAGGGCGTGAAATGAAAAAAAGAGTTTTTGCAGCACTTATGGCTGGTGTTATGGGAACTATGATGTTTGGAACTACTTTCGTATCTGCTGAAGCAGAGACAGCGGAACTGAAATGTGAGGTTTACGCATTTATTGCAGCCAGCCTGAATAACGCCATGGAAGAGATTCAGAAGAATTTTAATGAGACTTATCCGGATGTTGAGATTCTTTACAATGCGGACAGTTCAGGAACTTTGCAGACTCAGATTGAGGAAGGCGCCCGCTGCGATATTTTCTTCTCAGCAGCTACGAAGCAGATGGATGCATTGGTTGACGAGGGACTTGCTGACAAGGATTCTGTAGTGGATCTTCTTGAGAATAAAGTTGTTCTTATTAAACCAAAGGATGGGGAGACCAAGGTAACCGGATTTGAGAACATCACAGATGCTGCAAACCTTGCCCTTGCCGGAGAGGACGTTCCGGTTGGACAGTATTCCCGCGAGATTTTTGATAATCTTGGAATTACAGATGAAGTAAACAAGATGGAGATCAACGAAGGTAAGAATGTTACAGATGTACTTGCATCTGTAAGTGAGGGCAGCAATGAGGTTGGTATCGTATATGCTACGGATGCGGCTTCTGTGGCAGATTCTGTTGAGGTTATTGCAGAGGCACCGGAGGAAAGCCTTAAAACACCTGTACTTTACCCTGCCGGAATGGTAGAAGATAAAGAAGCAAGTGATGATGATAAAGCAGCAGCAGAAGCATTTCTTGAGTACCTTCAGTCTGATGAAGCTTTTGAAGTATTTGAGAAATATGGATTTGCAGCTTATGTAAATGACGAGAAAACGGATGACATGGCAGCCGCTGAAGAGACCGCAGAGCCGACAGAGGAAGCATCTGAAGACACTGCAGAATAAAGGATAATAATATGGTAGAATTTCTCAGTGAAATAAACTGGAGTCCTTTGTGGATTTCTTTGAAAACCGGTGTGGCAGCAACTATATTTGCTTTTTTTCTGGGTGTATTCTGTGCAAGGAAGATCATGAAACTGAAACCGGGAGCAAGGGCAGTGCTGGATGGGATTCTGACAATGCCTCTTGTTCTGCCTCCTACAGTAGCTGGATTCTGCCTGCTTTTGCTTTTTAGCCTGAAAAGGCCTTTTGGAAGTTTTCTGCTGGACAATTTTGATATTAAAGTAGTTCAGACATGGACCGGATGTGTGATCGCAGCTTCTGTGATCGCGTTTCCACTGATGTATCGAAATGCCAGGGCGGCCTTTGAGCAGGTGGATGTGAATCTGATCTATGCAGGAAGAACTCTGGGAATGAGTGAAAGCCGGATATTCTGGAAGGTAATTATACCTGCAGCAGGACCTGGAATTGCTTCCGGTACTGTACTGGCTTTTGCCCGTGCCATTGGAGAATATGGAGCAACCTCCATGCTTGCCGGCAATATCCTTGGAAAGACAAGGACGGTTTCTGTTGCAATTGCATCAGAGACTGCAGCTGGAAATTATGATATGGCAGGTTTCTGGGTCGTAGTGATCATATTGATCTCATTTCTGGTGGTTGCAGCAATTAATATTGCTTCCGGCAGAGGAATGCAGACCAGAAGGTGGATATAATGGCGATTGAACTTGATATTCAGAAAAATTTTAAAGGTTTTTCCCTGGATGTAAGACTGAAGGGGCAGGATGGACCTATAGGGATCCTGGGCGCTTCCGGAAGCGGAAAGAGTATGACTCTTCGCAGTATTGCCGGAATTGAAACTCCGGATTCCGGAAGAATCATTATTAACGGGAAGACTGTTTTTGATTCTGAGGAAAAAATTAATTTAAAGCCTCAGGAGAGAAGAGTTGGATACCTGTTTCAGAATTATGCCCTTTTCCCAACTATGACTGTGGAAAAGAATATTGCCTGCGGGTATCGAGGGGAAAAAAGCAAGCTTTCACAGAAGGTTGCAGATTACATAAAAAGATATCATTTGGAGGGACTGGAAAAGCATTTTCCGTCGCAGCTTTCTGGCGGTCAGCAGCAGCGGGTGGCTCTTGCGCGTATGATGATCGGAGAGCCGGAGGTGATTCTTCTGGATGAACCTTTTTCTGCGCTGGATGGGTATCTGAAGGATATTTTGCAGCGTGATATGCAGAATTTTTTGAAAGATTACAAAGGCGATATGATTATGGTAACTCACAGTAGGGATGAGGCCTATAAGTTCTGCAGTCAGCTGACCCTGTTGAATAATGGAAAAGATATTCTTACTGGTGAGACCAGGGATATTTTCGAAAATCCTCAGTATCTGGAGGCTGCAAGGCTGACTGGATGTAAGAATTTTTCTGCAGTGCAGAAGATGGGCAGCCATGAGGTTTATGCATTGGATTGGGAGCTTATGCTTCGTTCAGAACAGGAAGTGACAGAGGATATTACCCATGTTGGAATCCGGGGACATTGGATGAGGCCGGCAACTAAGGCTGGTGAGAATACCATGGAAGTGCAGGTTGAGGAGTATATTGAAAATACTTTTGAGCATCAGTATCTGTTTCGTAATAAAGGGGCTGCAGAAAGCGGCACTTTGTGGTGGATGTGCCAGAAAAAGAATTTCCAGGAAACTGCAAAGGACAATATCCCAAAGTATCTGTATTTTCCACCAGAGCATGTGATGTTGTTGAAGAAATAAAACAAGGTGGTTCTGAATGAATAATAAAGGAATATGAGACAGCATGGAATGGTTTGCTGTTTCATATTCCTTATTTTGTATTGCGAAGTCTGCAGAAGACGGATAGTAGAAGAATGTCTTTATTTCAGATATGTTTTAGAACTTTTTTTAAACAAGCTCTGATGCTGCGATAAAAAAACGCCGGAAACCTTGAATTACAAGATTTCTGACGCTTAAGAGCAGGGGATGAGAGAATCGAACTCCCACCAAAGGTTTTGGAGACCCCTATCATACCATTTGACCAATCCCCTATGTTTTGTTTCTGTTGCAATTATACATACAAAAGGAACAGTTGTCAAGGCAAAATTAATAAAATTTGCACGAAAACAATTATGAAACGGAGATGGAGGGATTTGAACCCTCGCACCGGTTACCCGGCCTACCGCATTTCGAGTGCGGACCCTTCAGCCACTTGGGTACATCTCCATGACATTCTCCATTATATCGGGGGATTGGATAAAGGTCAATCTTTTTTTTATTGACGTAAAAAGAATAGTGTAATAATATGAAAGGAAAGCAAAATACGAGGAGACCAGTTATGAGTGACAAAAAGACATCCATAGAGAATGCAGTAGAACGTCTGACTGCCAATTACCGTAAGGAAGAGCTGTTTCTGACAAAGAGCGGAAGACATCTGCCAGTCCGTGCAGCGATTATTAATATTGTGAAAGAAATGAGATCAGTTATTTTTCCGGGATATTTCGATATTGATTCGGGAGCAGCTGTTTTTCCGGAACATTATACCGGATATCTGCTCAATGACCTGTTTGACCGTATGCAGGCGCAGATTGAGACGGCTTTTCTGTATGTTGGCGATGATATGACCAGTGCATGCGGCAAGGCAGCACAGATAACCTCCAGATTTTTTGAGCAGCTTCCGGAAGTGCAGGAGATGCTGCTGAAAGATGTGCAGGCTGGTTTTGATGGTGACCCGGCTGCGAAGAGTAAAGAGGAGATTATTTTCTCCTATCCGGGATTTCTGGCAATTTATGTGTATCGTCTGGCACACATCCTTTATCTGGAGGAGGTTCCGTTTATTCCAAGGATTATGACAGAGTATGCTCATGACCACACAGGAATCGATATTAACCCAGGTGCTACGATTGGGGAATATTTCTTTATTGACCATGGCACTGGCGTAGTAATCGGTGAAACGACTACTATTGGGAATAATGTGAAGCTGTATCAGGGAGTTACCCTTGGCGCGCTTTCTACAAGAAAAGGACAGCAGCTTTCTGGTGTGAAGCGTCATCCTACTATTGAAGATAATGTAACCATTTATTCCAATTCTTCTGTACTTGGTGGAGAAACTGTGATTGGGGAGAATACGATCATCGGCGGAAACACATTTATCACAGAATCGATTCCTGCAAACTCCAAGGTAAGTGCGAAGAGTCCAGAGCTGGTGATCAAGAAACCGCGTACACATGTGGAAGCTTCCAATGTCTGGGATTGGGAAAATTAACGGAATAAAGTGAAAATGGCAGTTAACAGAGCAGGCACGGTGGTGTTTTAGAAAATATCATTTCTGGAAAAACAGAAAGTCGTAGTGTGAATCTGGTAACATGCATCGCTTTGAATATGGTGAACCGTGTAACTGTTGACTGCTCCAGAGCATGTTTGAAAAATCATTCCCCAATCTGCACGCCCCACTTTGCGGTATATTTCGCCCGAATTCAGTTGTCGTAGCCCGCTATGGCTCTTTCATCCGGGCAAAATCTCCCACAAATTGTGACGTACATCTTGCAGAAAGCCTTTTTCAAACATGCTCTAACAGACAAGCAATATTGCATCAATCTTAGAAACAAAAGAAAAAATTAAAAAATTTCAAAAAAGTTGTTGACAAATATTCCAACATCAGATATACTAATCTTCGTTGTGACGGACAAGCACAAATGTGCGGGTGTAGTTCAATGGTAGAACACCAGCCTTCCAAGCTGGATACGTGGGTTCGATTCCCATCACCCGCTTATGCGATAGTGGCGTAGTTGGTAACGCGCGACCTTGCCAAGGTCGAGACCGCGGGTTCGAGCCCCGTCTATCGCTCTT
>NZ_JBCOME010000095.1:0-7811 GCF_040924365.1 Ruminococcus sp. 1001136sp1_2201st1_G3_2201SCRN_220225
GTCGCAGTTAGCGATTAGTTCGCTGGAGCGTTGCGCCGGCGAGTGAGTAATACACATTGTCCAAATGCGTCCCTCCTAAAGAACTTTTAACACATTAAATAGCAAAATTACATTCGGGAATTCTATAACACTTCATATCTTAAAAATGTCAATAGCACATAATTACAATCTAGCACTATTCCACAACAAAAATGTCCAGTCCAGCACAATTTTGTGCATATCATAACACAAAAATTGAAAGAGCAATCCAAAATTAGTCCATTTTACACAGAGTACCGATATGATATTATAATCCCATCAAAAAGCTATAGAACATAGCAAATAAAAATGATACGGGAGGTTTTTTCATGAAGAGAAAAGTAGCAATGGCAATGGTAGCAGCAATGGCAGTTGGTTCACTTGCAGTTCCGGTAATGGCAGAAGACGGAGCAGCTGGCGGAAAGATCGGTATTTCAATGCCTACACAGTCTCTGGAGCGTTGGAATCGTGATGGTTCCTATCTGCAGAAACAGTTCGAAGATGCTGGATACGAAGTAGAGCTTACATACTCTGACAACGAGACAGACCGTCAGGTAAACGATATCCAGAACCTGATTTCCGACGGAGTTAACCTGTTAGTTGTAGCAGCTATCGATGGCGAGGCTCTTAATACAGTTATGGATGAAGCAGCAGATGCAGGAATCCCAGTTATTTCCTATGACCGTCTGATCAAGTCCGACGCTGTTTCCTATTATATTTCTTTTGATAACTACACAGTAGGTACCCTTCAGGGACAGTACGTAGTAGATACTCTGGATCTGGACAATGCCGGAGACAAGACATACAATATCGAGTTTACAGCTGGTGATCCTGCTGATAACAATGCCGGATACTTCTTCAATGGTGCATTTGATGTATTAAAACCATACATTGATGCAGGAACCTTAAATGTAGTTTCCGGACAGACTGATTTTGATTCTGTTGCAACACCTGCATGGGATACCCAGACAGCACTTGAAAGAATGCAGAACATTCTGGCATCCTACTATGCAGACGGAACACAGCTTGACGTAGCTCTTTGCTCCAACGACTCCACAGCACTTGGTGTAACACAGGCAATCGAGTCTGACTATGCTGGTGATAACACAGTTCTGATCACAGGACAGGATGGTGACGAAGCAAACCTTGCAAACATCGTTGATGGAAAACAGTCCATGACAGTTTACAAAGCAGTTGCCAATGAAGCAGTCGTAACACTTGACCTTGCAAAAGCAATGCTGGCTGGTGATACAATTGATGAGTCCCTGATTGAAAAATCTGGTTGGGATTTCGAGTGTGCATATGATACAGAATCCTATGAGACATCTGATGGAAACAAATGCCCATCCTTCCTTCTGGTTCCTACTGTTGTAACAAAAGACAACCTTCAGGAAGCACTGGTTGACCCAGGATACTACACAATGGACGATGACGGATATCTTCATCCGGCAAACTAATAAAGGCTGAACGAAAACGTCATACAAATCAAAAATAAAGTTTTAAATGTGGGCGGGGTGAAAAGCCCCGCCTGCTTTATGGGAAAGGGGGCGCCATTTTGGCTGACAATATTTTAGTAATGGAACACATTACGAAGGAATTCCCCGGTGTCAAAGCTTTGGATAACGTTAACCTTGAAGTTCAGCGTGGCGAGATTCATGCGCTGATCGGTGAGAACGGTGCGGGAAAGTCCACATTGATGAACGTATTAAGTGGTCAGTATCCATACGGCAGCTATACTGGAACGGTTACCTATGAGGGTGAAGAGTGTAAGTTTAAAAAGCTTAATGACAGCGAGGCAAAAGGTATCGTTATTATTCACCAGGAGCTTGCATTGATCCCACTGCTTTCCATCGGTGAAAACATGTTTCTTGGAAACGAGATCAAAAATAAAAGAGGAGCCATCGACTGGGATAAAACATACAGCGAGGCTGAGAAACACATGGCCCAGGTAGGTCTTCATGAATCTGCCCAGACCCTGATCAAAGATATCGGAACCGGCAAACAGCAGCTGGTAGAAATTGCGAAAGCTTTTTCAAAAGATGTTAAACTGCTCATCCTGGATGAGCCGACTTCATCCCTGAATGATGAGGATGCGAAGATGCTTCTGGACCTGCTTATGGAATTTAAGAAACAGGGACTGACATCTATTATTATCACACACAAACTGAATGAGATCATTTACTGTGCAGACCGTTGTACCATTCTTCGAGACGGAAGCACAATCGAGACACTTACAAAAGGCGTGGATGACTTAAGTGAGGACAGGATCATCAAAGGAATGGTTGGACGTCCTATGGAAGACCGTTATCCGAAGCGTGAGCACAATGTAAGTAAAGAAGTGATGCTGGAGGTAAAGAACTGGACGGTTCATCATCCTCTGTATCCGGAAAAAATAGTAGACGACAATATTTCCTTTAAAGTACATAAAGGTGAAGTTGTTGGTTTCTCAGGACTGCAGGGTGCAGGCCGTACAGAGCTGGCAATGTCCATCTTCGGTAAGAGCTATGGAAGTGCAATTTCTGGAGAATTGTACATAAAGGGTGAAAAAGTAGATTTGAAAGACCCTCGTGCGGCCATCCAGCATGGTCTTGCATATGTAACTGAGGACCGTAAGACAAACGGACTGATCCTTGATGAGTCCATTCGTTTCAATACAACTCTTGCCCGTCTGAACAAAGTCTGTGATAATGGAATTATCAACACGGACCTTGAGGTACAGCTGGCGGAGCAGATGACAAAAGAAATGGGAACGAAAACACCTTCCAATGAACAGCGTATTGGTAACCTGTCTGGTGGTAACCAGCAGAAAGCCCTTCTTGGAAAGTGGATGTTTACAGAACCGGATATTTTGATTCTGGACGAACCTACCCGTGGTATCGACGTAGGTGCAAAATATGATATTTACTGTCTGATCAATCAGATGGTGGAACAGGGAAAATCTGTAATCATGATTTCCTCTGAAATGCCTGAAATCCTTGGTATGTGCGACCGGGTTTACATTATGAATGAAGGCAAGATGGCCGGTGAGCTGGATGCGAAAGAAGCAACCCAGGAAGGCATCATGGCACATATCATGCAGAATCAGAAGAAATAATGAAAGGGGAAAACACTATGAATTCCAAAATCAAGGATTTTTTAAGAAAATATACGATGGTTATTGCACTTGTAATCGTATTTATCCTGTTCTGTGCTCTGACTGATGGACGACTTCTTTTCGCACAGAACATGTCAAACCTTATGCTCCAGAACGGATACGTACTGGTTCTTGCATGTGGTATGTTACTCTGTATCTTAACTGGTGGTAACATCGATCTTTCTGTTGGATCTGTTATCTGCTTCGTTGGTGGTGTTGCAGCTGTCCTGATCGGCAGCAAGGGCTTCAATCCATTTATCACCATTCTCCTTTGCCTGGTAATCGGCCTTCTGGTTGGTGTATGGCAGGGCTACTGGATTGGTTATAAGAGAATTCCTCCATTTATCACAACACTTGCCGGCATGTTCATTTTCCGTGGATTTGGACGTCTGGTACTGGATAATAAGACAGTATCTATCCAGAACAAATCTTTCCTGAATGTATTTACATCCTACATTAACATTCCGGGACTTGATGATGGAAAGAAATATTCTGCACTGATCGTTGGTGTTCTGATCGCATGCTATATTATTTTCTCTACCATGCGTTCCAGAGCAAACAAAGCGAAAAAAGGTTATCGCCAGAATACAGCAGCTTCTGATTACAGCAGAGCAGCCGTGATTGCAGTTGTTATTCTGTGGTATTGCTACAAATTATATCAGTATAAAGGTATTTCCGTAATGCTTGTATGGGTAGTTGCAATCTGCATGATCTACAACTTCATCACATCCAAGACAGCGTTTGGACGTTACTTCTACGCAATCGGCGGTAACGAGAAAGCAACACAGCTTTCCGGTATCGATACAAATAAGGTTTATTTCATTGCATATACAAACATGGGCTTACTTGCTGGCCTTGCAGGTCTTCTCTGCGCAGCACGTGTAGGTTCTGTAAATGGTAGTACAGGTACATCCTTCGAGATGGATGCAATCGGTTCCTGTTTCATCGGTGGTGCTTCTGCATACGGTGGAAGTGGTACTGTAGGTGGTGTTGTAATCGGTGCTCTTCTCCTTGGTGTTATCAACATGGGTATGTCAATCATGGGTATCGGTGATTCCTGGCAGTATGTTGTAAAAGGTGCCGTACTTCTGATCGCAGTTGTATTTGATGTTATCTCTAATAGAAAATCCAACTAAATAATTGCCAAAAAACTGCTGAGAGTGCAGTAAACAGTAATCAGAAAGGAGCTGTTGCAGAAATGCAATGGCTTCTTTTGCATATAGCATGCAAATATGGTAAACTGTAGATGTTTGAAAGCATATTTATTTTATAATAAAATGGCGGTTTGCCTACAGGCAAAAGCGCGGGCAATAAAGGAACTTATTAATTATGAAAAAATCCACATTGACTGTTTTTTTTATTATAGTAGGCTGTATGTTATTTCTCTCTGGAATCTGGATTTATTTCCAGAAAAAACTGGATCAGGTGGATCTTGGTGAAGGCGAGGGGGCATCCAGCTACGCAAAACATTATCTGATGATAGCAGGAGCGGAAAATACCCTGATGTGGGATTCTATCTATGAAAGCGCCAGCCAGGCGGCAAAGGATGCAGATGCTTATCTGGAATTGATCGAGCCCGGGCACGATTCCAATTATAGTCAGGCGGATTATCTGCGTATTGGAATTGCCTCCCAGGTGGACGGGATCATTCTGGAAGCTGATGGAAGCGATGAAGAGCAGGAACTGATCCAGGAGGCCTCAGATGCGGATATTCCAGTAGTTACGGTGCTGACAGATGATTCCTCCAGTGCCAGAATCAGCTTTGTTGGACTGAATAGTTATCAGCTGGGAAATGCTTACACGGAACAGATCCTTGGACTTTTAAAGGAGCATGAGAATACGCAGGTCCTTCTTTTGTCAAATTCCCAGTCCAAGACCCAGGAGACCAATCTGATCTATTACCAGATTAAAAAAGAACTGGAGGAAAAAAAGAAGGATTATCAGACCGTAACGATTTCAGAATACAACATTGACAGCAGCTCTGGCTTTGATACAGAGGAATTTGTCCGGGATATTTTTGTAAGCGAGGAGAACCTGCCAGATGTGCTGGTGTGCATGGACGAGGTTGTGACAGAGTGCGTTTACCAGGCTCTGGTTGACTATAACCAGGTTGGAAATGTGGATGTAGTTGGTTTTTATTATTCCGATGTAATTCTGGATGGTATCAGCAAAGGGATTATTTCTTCAGCTATCGCTCTGGATATGGATGAAATCGGAAGATACAGCGTGAATGCCCTGGAAGAGTTTTCCTCCCTGGGACATACCAGCAATTATTACAGTGTGGGACAGCATGTGATCACCAGAAGCAATGTTGGGACTTACAGAATGGAGGGGGATTAAGTGAGAGAGAGAAAAGGAAGCCTTTCCGTCCAGAATTCCATACAGACAAGATTAAGCTCTGTTATGGCCCTTGTCATGGTGTTTGTAGTATGCATCAATTTTTTTATCTTTGAACAGATTCATACCGGTGTAGACCGGATTGATGCTGTTTTTTCCAGCAATGCAGCAATTAATGATCTCTCGGACACCTTAAACAATCTGGAAGGAACGGTTTATGAATATCTGAATATAAAGGGAACCAAGGCTCTGGAAAATTACTATCGCTATGAGCAGGATTACCGGGAGCTTCTGGATAAGCTGAATGACCGGAATGTGGATAATGAAGTAAAAATGCTGGAAAAAAATATACGCAGAATGTCAGAAAGCTATCTGAATCAGACCAGCGAGACTGTTCAGGCCAAGCGAGGCAGAAATATTGAGAAATACAAGGCTTCTTATGAAAAAGAGCTGCAGCTTTATGAATATATCAATTCTTATATTTACAAGCTGAATAATCTGCGCTTTCGGATGAATTCCTCCAATTACCAGCTCCTGCTTTCTTCTATGGATGTACTGTATCGGCTGGCGTTGGTGGTTATTTTCATTGTGGCGGCAGTAGGTGTGGCCATTATCATTCTGTTTGTGCAATCCATGATCCGGCCGCTGACCCAGCTTTCCAGTACTGCGCATGAGGTTGCCATGGGAAATCTGAATGTGCCAATTCTGCCTGTTGTCTGCGAGGATGAGGTTGGCGTGGTAACCCGGAGCTTTAATCAGATGCTGGACAGCATACGCATTCATATTAAACAACAGCGTGAAAGTATAGAAAAGCAGGCGCAGATGAAGGAGAGGGAGCTTCTTATGGAGACCCATCTGAAAGAAGCACAGCTGAAATATCTTCAGGCTCAGATCAATCCTCATTTCCTGTTTAACTGTCTGAATGCCGGGGCCCAGCTTGCCATGCTGGAGGATGCAGAGCGTACCGGTGTTTTTCTGGAAAAGATGGCAGACTTTTTCCGATATAATGTACGGAAAATGGAGGATGATGCTCTTCTCTGGGAAGAGGTGGATGCAGTTGACAATTATATTTATATTTTAAATGTCCGATTTGCCGGAGATATCAATTATGAAAAAGATGTGGATGAGGGAATCGGAAATTTCAGGATTCCAAGTATGATTTTGCAGCCTCTGGTGGAAAATGCCGTGCAGCATGGAATTCACGACTGTATGGAAACTGGGAAAATCAGAATGTCCATTCACAAGGATGGGGATGACCTGGAAATCACAGTCAGTGATAATGGCGCCGGAATGACACAGGAGATGATTCGGTCTGTTATGGCAGGGAAAGCACGAAATAATGGAGAGGACCGTTATTCTACAGGCATAGCAGTAGGAAATGTAATTGACAGATTGGAATTGTATTATAAACAAAAAGATCTTCTTACCATAGAAAGTGAGGGCCTTGGACTTGGAACCAGTGTGCATATCACCTTACCGGTGGAGGTTGAAGGTACCAGTGAATGAGTAAAAAGTGATAGCATGGAGTATGCTGCAATGAGCAGTGACAGAGGCTGAATAAAGGGGAGCAAAAAAATGTACCGTATTCTGATAGCAGATGATGAAGGACTTATGCTGGAGGCTTTTAAAGGAGTGATTCTGGCTGAATTCGGAGATAAATGCAGTGTGGAAACTGCGAAAACAGGAAGGGCGGTAATCGAGAAGGCGGAGACCTTTCACCCGGATATTGTGTTTATGGATATTCACATGCCTGGAATTAATGGAATCCAGGCTATGCGGGAAATCCGGAAGTTCAACAATTCCGCCTTGTTTTATGTAGTTTCTGCATATGACAAATTTGATTACGCCAAAGAAGCCATCAATCTTGGTGTGGAACAGTATCTTACGAAACCGATTTCGAAAAGTAAGATTATTTCTGTGGTGGAAGAAGCGACAGCAAAGGTGGATAAGGTTCGTGATCAGAGAAGTAATCTGTTGAAAATCCAGGAAAAGCTAGAGACAGTTATCCCGGTTGTAGAATCTGGTTATGTGAATTCTCTTCTTTTCCAGAAGGAGATGGCAGCAGCAGGTTATTACCAGCAGCTTCTGGATATTGAATATGGCCAGGGCTATGTTATGGTGGTGCAGTTTGGACAAAGCTATGAAAATGGAAGACTGGTAAGCCCGGTTGGAATGAATGTGAAGGCACAGAGCTTTTATCCGGAATTTCGGGATGTGGTGAAGTCTGCTTTTCCCTGTGTGGTTGGAAATATTATGTCTAACCGTATCCCTGTGGTAGTGCCTTGTGAAATTTTCCAGAATCCTTATGAAGACCGTATTGATC
>NZ_JBCOME010000096.1:0-7003 GCF_040924365.1 Ruminococcus sp. 1001136sp1_2201st1_G3_2201SCRN_220225
GCCTTTGAAAGAGCCTGGGATAAAGCTCCGAGAATTCCATGGGAAGAAAATGTTGCACCACTTACAGTATCAATTTCAGAAGTACTCTGTCTGGAAATCACATTGGACTTGATTGTTTTCCATGCTTTATTAAAAAATTCAGGTGTATCTGTATTTGTGTTGCTTATTTTTTTGATTTTTCCATTTTTTATTGTAACCTTTACCGTTACGGTTCCATCAAAGCCTTCTGCCTGTCCCTCATATACGCCATCTTTATAGCTGACAGAAGTATCTTTCTTCGGTTTCTTTGCAGGTTTTGGCGTTGGCGTTGGAGTTGGTGTGGCAGCCGGTGTGGCAGAATCACTGTTTCCTGCCTGTGAAAGGGCATTCTGTACTGCCTGGATAATCCCGTTTGAGGAATAAGTTGCACCGCTGACTGCATCCACATTCGGGGACTGGCTTGATAAAACCTTACTTACAACGCCCTGTGCAGAGGCAAAATAAGAGCCTGTTTCTCCAGAGGCACTCAATATATCAACAGCTGTGATTTTCCCACCTGATACAGTTACCTGTACGGTAATCGTTCCTCCAAAGCCAGTACCGCTGCCCTGATAAGTTCCATCTTTATAGCCGCCTTCCGGAACTTCTGTAGTTGGTGTAGTGGTGGAGCCCTGACCTACCCCTAAAGATGCAGCCGTTTTTACTGGAAGGGTCTTTGAGCTTCCTTTTTTTATACCACTTTTTTTCTTTGAAATTTTGGAGGTTTTTTTCTTTGAAGATGATGATGTATTTTTGCCTGCTTTCAGCAGACTCTCCTCTTTTGCCTCGTCATCTGCTGCCTCATAGGAATAGGCTGTTTTCAGAAGCGATTCCAGATCCTGGGATTTTACAACCTCTCTGGTTTCAGCAGTCACTTCTTTTCCACTGCTGCCAGCCTGAGCACCTGCTGCAGCCACAGCCGCAATAACCACTGCTGCTGGAGCAAGTTTCACCAGATTCTTTTTTTCAAAAGGATTCTTATCACTGTCTCGTTTTTTCATGCTGTCTCCTGTTAAAATATGTAGCAAATTAAATTTCTCTTTACAAGCAAAAGCAGGGGCTGTTAAAAACGGCCCCCGTTCCTTTGCCTTGTTTCACACAAGTCTTATTTGTTACCAGTAAAAACTTTGTAACAATTATTGTAACTGTTCAGTACCTTCTGAATGGTTACCAATTATTTTACTTTTACTTTGAATTTCTTAGATACCCCATTACTTGTAACAGTGATGGTTGCAGTACCTTTCTTCTTACCTTTTACAACACCTTTTGCAGTAACAGTCGCTACTTTCTTATTGCTGGACTTGTATGTTACTTTTCCGGATGGTGTTGCGGTTGCTTTGATTTTTACTGTTTTGCCTTTCTTGATTGTTGCAGAAGATTTTGCAAGCTTCAGAGAAGGTTTCTTAACCTGGATTACTACTTTCTTAGTGTAATTTCCAACCTTTACAGTAATGGTTGTCTTTCCCGCTTTTTTCGCTTTTACAACGCCTTTGGAGGTAACAGTCGCTACTTTCTTGTTGCTGGATGTAAATTTAACTTTTCCAGTTACATCATTTTTTACAACCGTAATGGTTGTAGAGGTTTTTCCTTTGGTGTAAATTGTGGAAGCTTTTGCAGTTGCTGTAATTCCTTTGGCCGGTGCTTCAGTCGGTGCCGGAGTTGCAGTTGGCTGTGTAGGTGCTACAGTTGGCTGTGCCGGGGTCGGTGTTGCGGTCGGCTTTGCCGGGACTGGTGTTGCAGTCGGCTGTGCCGGCGTTACAGTTGGAGACGGAGCTTTTACAAGCATGTTAAGAGCTTCTCTTAAATGTCCGATCTGCTCTTCTACGCCATAAGTTGTCTGATTCTTAATATTTGCAAGCATTTCCTCGCACTCTTCAAGCTCATTTGCAATGCTGTCTTTTGCAGCAGCCCAGCTCTCCGGAGTATAATCAGCCTCATTCAGGGCTTTTGCTTCTGCGATAATGTTTTCCAGTGGTGTGGAATCTGCATCACCTGCAGGTTTTGCAATATTCTCAGCTGTTGCCTGGAATTTTACAACGTAATCCTGGTATCCAAGGGCATGAACAGTAAGCATCCAGTAACCAGTTCCGTCAGTTCCTTCCGGAAGCTTGCATCTTCCAGATTCTGTAAGACCAAGCTGGATACCCATCATTTTATGCATCCAGTTATCAGCTGCAAATTTTGTTCCATAGTTTGCAAGTCTGTTTGTATAAGTGGAATCATTTCCATAATATGCCCACTCAACAGACTGCATATGTGCACCAAGATCGCCATAGTTTCCAGTCAGGTCAACTCTCAGGAACTCACCATAGGAACCATTTCCAGGCTTTACAGCTGCTGTAATTCCGTCTGCCACTTTCAGCTCTGCATCTTTGATACCAGACTCAGTTCCGTTCTGTCTTGCTCCGATTACAAAGCTTCCATCTTCAGCTTTTGTAGCTTTTTTCAAACCATTTGTATTTGCAGTTACATTTGCAACGGCTTCATAGGATTTCAGTTCTTTCTCGCCATAACCGCCGATCAGCTGTCCGCCATTTTTTACAATTGCATGACTTTCTGCAAAAGCAGCAAGGTCAGCTCTCTTAATCTCAACCGGTACATATTTCAGGCCAGTTACGGTATATCCGGTTACATTGTTCCGGTTAAATACTTCTGATGTTCCATCGGCATAATAAACTGTTTTTCCGTCTGCGCTCCAGTGGGAAACTGTTTTTCCATTAAGAACCGCGATTGCCTGGAAGCTTCCTCTGTGAAGGCCATGGTTTGCAGTTGCTCTTGTTACAGCATCAAATGCTCCAAGGTCTGACTCACCTCTTCTGTCTTTTTCTTCAGAAGAAGCTGTGGAGCCTGCATTGTATACATCCTCGGAAGCCCAGTACTCAGCCCATGTAAGACCTGCGTATACATATACGTTTTCGTTGTAAACAAATGTTACATCTGGGTATCCGGCAGCACTTACAACTACTGTATCTCCATCGTTTACAGCTGTTTTAGAATAATCAAGAGTTCCATCCTCCTGAACAATCTTCACAGCACCTTTTCCGCTTGCAGCATACTCTTGGTCACCAATTTTTACTTTTGAAACTGTTTTGGTAAATGCAACAAACTGCTCAGCGGTAATATCTGCCGCAGCAACCAGTTTTCCTTCATACTCATCATAGGAAGCCATTACAGTATCTGTTGTTGCTGTAAAAGTAGCGCTGACAGGAGCATATTTTCCATTTGCATCGGAAATTGTCAGAGTATGTGTTCCAGGTGTAAGATTTGTAACCTTTACTCCTGTCTCTGTTGTCGCTGCTTCCACATCATCAACTGCATATTTCTTTGAATAATCAGATGGAAGTGCTTCAGATAATTCAACTTTAACCTCTGCATCTGTTACCTTGATGTTGTCAACGGTTGCACTGACACCTGTTTTTACCGGAACATAAGTATCTGGAATATCAAAATTAATTTCCCCCTTATCCGTATAGTACGTTACGCTGGAAATAGTTTTTCCCATCATGGATTTGTAGTGGTCAGAGCTTATTGGGCAACCGTGAGATTCTGTTGTAAAGCCGGTGCTCCATGCAAGTTCTTTTCCTTTCCAGATATTCTCAAGATGACGGAGTGCATAAGTGGTTCCGTCTGTTGTATTAATGATTACACCATAAATCTTATCACCATTAGATGCATTTACTACTGCCTTTACTGCTGTCTCATCCAGCTCAAGCTGATAATCTCCATATTTGGAATTAAGCTTTAATTCAGCATTCACACTAACATTCTGTTCGGACATTCCCTGAACAGCGCCAAAAGAAATATTTTCGTTCTCATCTACGCTCATTTCCTTGTAATATGCAGGAGTTTCTGCCGGAACATAATAAGTATAGCTTGGCTGTTCAATAAGAGCCGCTGCACCAGTATATGTATTAGTACTTACCTGGCCTTTCATGTTCGTAGTAATCTCTATAGTAGTGCTGTCTGTAATCTGTTTAAAATTTTCCAAATCAGAAGCTTTATTCACTTTTACCGGAAAAGTAACACCTGCAAGTTCATTTCCTTCCGCGCTTGTATGATAAGCAGCATTTCCATTCATCACGCCGCTCATCTTTGTTTTTGCTTTCGTCGCGGATGTAAATGCATCTACTTTTACATCATTGTTTTTCAACTCAGATCTGTAAAAAGCTTCATAGGGAATGTTCATCAGTACGATCTGACCATCCTCCACTGTTTTCACAGCTCCCGCTTCATTGTTGGTTTCGCCCTCAGTGTTTGCTAAAAAAGCATCTTCTGTGTCTCCGGTTTCGCCGTCCTCAAATCCAGACTCCTCTTCTGCGGCTTCTCCAGATTCAAAACCATCCTCTGTGTCTGTACCAAAATCTGCTGAATCGTCAGCCTCTGATGATTCGTCATAGTCGTCTGAAATCTCATCAGAATCATATATAGTCTCATCAGAAACCTCAACAGACACTTCACCAGAAGTAAAATCTTCTGCCATTACTCCAACTGGTGAACTGGTCATCGCTACAGCTGCACTCATAATGATCGGAGCAATTTTTCTTAATAACTTTTTGTCAGCCATCCTCTTCCTCCTCATTTAACTATTATTAGTATTTTCTAACCTTTGTTTATTTTACAGAATCGCGTTAGAAATGTCTATCTTTTTTTAGTTTAGACATTGCACTTTTTTTATCAACAAGAGGGGCTGTTTCGTATATCAACATGCTGATTCCGTCTCCATATTTTATATAAAAAATACTTTCCTCTCTTTAGGCATAATGATATCGCTTACAGACATCACCCCCATTTGCAGCAAAAAAGAATCCAGGCACGGAAGTCTTCTTACTTCTATACCTGGATTCTCCTACATTGAAAATTAAGCAACTGCCATATTGACTTGTCTGATTTTTCATCTGCTGCTCCTACGTCAGTCGCCGTAGCTACCGCTACACAGCCCCGGCCGTTGGGATGCGCCATATGCACCATATTTTCTTTCTATGAGAAAAAGCTCTCAGCCACGCTCATCTCCGCAATATATCCGACAGTTCCTGTCATAAAAATAGTTCCATCTTCTTTAATGTCGATCTGGATCATACCACCTGGCTGGTTTACATTGATTCTGTTTTCCATCAGACCTTTTCGGTAGGCTGCAATGGCTGCTGCACAGCTTCCTGTACCGGAAGCTTTTGTGTAACCGGAGCCACGCTCCCAGATCTCGATATCCAGATTTCCTTTATCAATCTGGCGGCAGATCTGCAGGTTCACTCTTTCCGGGAACTCATCTGCATTTTCCACATATGGCCCCAGCTCTCTTACTTTTTCCTGAGATACCTGATCCATGAAAATAATGCAGTGTGGATTTCCTACTGTGAGACAAGTTGCCTTGTATTCTTTCTTGTTAAATGTAAATGGCTCATCGATCACCTCACGCACCTCGCCAGTTACCGGAATCTCTCTGGAAAGGAAAGAGGCTTTGCCCATATTTACGCGGAACTCTGTCGCTCTGGCATTCAGACACTCTACTTCGATTGTTCCGGATAAAGTCTCAATGGCAAATTTTTTCTCTGTAACATACTCATTGTCCATAAGATATTTTGCAAAAATACAGACACCGTTTCCACTGATTGCAGCTTCACTTCCATCGGAATTAAAAATATGCATTCCCATTTTTCCGTTAATGTCAACTGGTCCGTAAAGCACACCATCCGCTCCAAGTCCGAACCCCCGCTGGCAAAGAAGCGCAACTTTTTTGCCCTGCAGCTGAAGCTGGTTTTTCTTCGCATCCAGTACCAGATAATCATTTCCAAAGCCCTGATATTTTGTCATGATAATGCTGTCTCTCATTGTTTTCAATTCCTTTCTGACGAAGCGCCCGTGATCTTTTTTCTCAAATCACATCTTATATATCCAGTATAGCATTTATTTTTCCCATGTACATAGAATAACTTGCGAAATATATTGCAAAAAATGCGGTATTTCATTTATAATAAAGTCATATTTCAAGCGCAGAATTGAATTATGACGCTACGCAAACGTAGCTGCAAGCAAAGTTTGCGGTTCCATACACACTATAGTTAAAACAGGGGCCATAACATATGAATTCTTTCAATGAACCTACTGAAAAAACCGGCTATCTGGAGCAGGATTTCCGGCTTTTTCACATCAAGGACCAGACCAAGCGAGAATTTTCTTACCATTATCATGATTTTCACAAGGTGATCATCTTTCTTTCCGGAAAGGCAGCCTACCACATTGAGGGAAAGTCCTACTACCTGAAGCCCTGGGACATTCTCCTCGTGAACCGTCACGCCATCCACAAACCTGAAATTGATTTTTCGGTTCCATACGAACGTTTTGTACTATGGATCCGCAACGACATCAAATCCACAGAACTGCTCCGCTGTTTTCAGAAGGCGATTGACCGGAGTTACAATCTAATCCGTCTGGACTCTGACACTCAGGAAAAATTAAAGCAGCTTCTCTACGAACTGGAAGCTGCCCTGAAAGACAAAAAATTTGGAAGCGAGCTTCTTGGCTCAGCTCTTTTTACCCAGTTCATGGTTTATGTAAACCGCATTTTTCTGGAAAAGCAGTACATTTACGACGCTCGCTCCTACAGCAGTGATTCCCAGATAGAAGAGCTTCTCCGTTATATTAACCACAACCTTACTGAAGATCTTTCCATTGAAACCCTTGCGCGGAAATACTACCTGAGCAAGTATCACATGATGCGGAAATTCAAGGAGGAAACCGGTTACACCGTCCACAACTACATCATTAGCAAGCGCCTTCTTCTCGCCCGCACAAAAATTTCCGAAGGCACCCCCATCCTGAAGGCCGCCCAGTTAAGCGGCTTCTCCGACTATACCACCTTCTCCCGGGCCTATAAAAAACAATTTGGCACCGCGCCGAGCCAGACAATATAATTGCTATTTAGTGTGTTGAAAGTTGTTCAAGGCGGACGCATTCGGACAATGGTGATTGCTCACTCGCCGGCGCAACG
>NZ_JBCOME010000097.1:0-6893 GCF_040924365.1 Ruminococcus sp. 1001136sp1_2201st1_G3_2201SCRN_220225
GTATTTCTTTATCAAGATCATTTTGCACAAATTCTTTGATCACACAGGCAATTCCCAAGCCCACCTGTGCAAACTGGATTAAAAGATCCATGGAACTGACTTCCAGAATGTGACCAAGCTGCATCTGGTGCTCATGAAGCATGGTATTGACGGACTGTCTGGTTATATTCTGTTCGTCAAGAAGCATGAAAGTAGCAGTGTGCTGAAGGGGTTCTGATGGAAAAAGCTGGTGCTGATTCTCCAGGTATTGATGTGTAGCGACAAAGGTATCCTGGATCTGCAGCAGAGGCAAAAATTCGTATCCGGATAGCTTCTGCGGTCGTCCGATCAGGCCGATGTCTATTTTGTCTTCTTCAAGAAGTTTCAGGGTCTGGTAGGTGGACTGGCAGGAGATTGTAATACGGATTTGCGGATTGGCAGCTATGAAATCTTTCAGCCTGGGCATAAGTACATATTTGCATAAAGTGGTGCTGGCACCGATGCGCAGCCTGGGAATCTCTCTGGAACGATTGTGAAGAATGGAATCCTCTCCTTCGGAAAGAAGGTCGAAGGCTCCTTTTACTTTTTCATATAGAATCTGGCCGTCAGGGGTGAGGGTTACGCCTCTGGAACTGCGCTTGAAAAGAGTGGTGTCCAGATTATTTTCCAATTTCTTAATGGCGCGGCTGATGGCAGGCTGGCTGATGTACAGCTCCTTAGCAGCAGTTGAGATATTGCCAGTGCGGCTGACTGTGTAAAATATATGATAAAGAGACAGATTTTCCTGCATAAATTCCTCCTGAATATATAACAATATTGCTTACCCTTGTCCATGACAACATATCTTACAATGTACAAAAATCACGCATTCGAATGATTTTTCGCCAAGTTTCTCAGGTTTTTGTGAACTACGCTCAAAATAATATCTTACAGAATAGCACCAGTAAACAGTGATATATAACTACAAATTATAATAACTATGATTAATATGTATTTTTATTATAACAGAAAGTGTGCTAAAATATCAACATACAATGAATCAGGAGGAATACTAAAATGGGAATGACAATGACTCAGAAGATCCTGGCAGCGCATGCAGGTCTGGATCATGTAGAAGCAGGACAGCTTATAGAGGCACAGCTTGACCTTGTTCTTGGAAACGATATCACTTCTCCGGTAGCTATCCATGAGATGGATAAGATGACAGTAGATACCGTATTTGACAAAGATAAAATTGCACTGGTAATGGATCACTTTATTCCGAATAAGGATATTAAGTCTGCTGAGCACTGTAAATGTGTTCGTGAATTTGCCTGTCGCCACGATATCACCAATTATTTTGATGTAGGACAGATGGGAATTGAGCATGCGCTCCTTCCGGAAAAGGGTCTTACAGTTGCAGGCGATGTGATTATCGGAGCTGATTCACACACCTGTACATATGGAGCTCTTGGAGCTTTTTCCACTGGTGTCGGAAGTACTGATATGGCAGCTGGCATGGCTACAGGAAAAGCATGGTTTAAGGTACCGTCTGCCATTAAATTTAACATCGTTGGCAAACCGAAAAAATGGGTAAGCGGTAAGGATGTGATCTTACATATCATTGGAATGATCGGCGTGGACGGAGCTCTTTATAAATCTATGGAGTTCGTGGGAGAGGGAATTAAAAACCTGTCTATGGACGACCGTTTTACTATTGCTAATATGGCAATTGAGGCTGGCGGAAAGAATGGAATTTTCCCGGTTGATGATCTTGCAATCGAATATATGAAGGAGCATTCCAAGCGCCCGTATACAGCATACGAGGCTGATGAGGACGCTGTTTATGAAGCTGAGTACACAATTGATCTTAGCACATTGGAATCAACTGTTGCGTTCCCTCATTTACCAGAGAACACTAAGACCATTTCTGAGATTGGAGAACCGGTTGTTGTAGACCAGTCTGTAATCGGATCCTGTACGAATGGCCGTATTGACGACCTTCGTGTTGCAGCCCGGATTCTGAAGGGACGCAAGGTTAAGAAAGGGCTTCGCTGTATTGTGATTCCTGCGACTCAGGCAATTTATCTGCAGGCAATGGAAGAGGGACTTCTTAAGATTTTCATTGAGGCTGGAGCAGTTGTAAGTACACCTACCTGTGGACCGTGCCTTGGTGGATACATGGGTATTCTGGCCGCTGGTGAGCGCTGCATTTCTACTACTAACCGCAACTTTGTAGGACGTATGGGACATGTGGAGTCTGAAGTTTACCTGGCAAGCCCGGCAGTAGCTGCAGCAAGTGCAGTAACCGGTTATATTTGTGCACCGGAAGAATTAGGATTATAAGGAGGAGTACTTATCATGCAGGCAAAAGGCAGAGCTTTTAAATATGGAGATAATGTTGATACAGATGTTATTATTCCGGCACGTTATCTGAATTCTTCAGACCCGGCAGAACTGGCAACTCATTGCATGGAGGATATTGATAATACTTTTGTAAAAAGAGTACAGAAGGGTGATATTATTGTAGCAACTAAGAATTTTGGCTGCGGTTCTTCCCGTGAACATGCGCCGATCGCTATTAAGGCAGCTGGTGTCAGCTGTGTTATCGCAGAGACATTTGCCAGAATTTTTTACAGAAATGCAATCAACATTGGACTTCCGATCATTGAGTGCCCGGAAGCAAGCAAGGGCATTGATGAGGGGGATGAGGTAGAGGTGGATTTTGATTCTGGCATGATCTACAATCGCACCAAAGGAACTGAATTTAAGGGGCAGGCCTTCCCGGAATTTATGCAGAAGATCATTAAGGCGGAAGGACTTGTTAATTATATTAATGCACAGCATTAATATAATTGTTAACAGGCAAAGTAAAATATCCTGTTAAAGGGCAAATCGCCCAATCAATAGAAATTTGTCCAAGCATAAAAACTGACCTTGATGGACTGGGAAAACCAGCTGTCAAGGTCTTTTGGTATATGGGCGAAAACCTTGATTTCTGTGATTTTTCTCAATAAAATTGCAGTTTTACCTACGTTCAAGGTTCTTTTATAATTGGATAGGAGAGTTATACATGGGTTACCCGTCTATTCCGTTCACAGTAACACTTACAGACGATTTTAATTTGTTTTTTGAAAAAACTGTTGATTTTTATTATAACATTTGATACAATATCAACTGTTCGCGGGGTATGGCGTAGCTTGGTAGCGCGCACGGCTGGGGGCCGTGAGGTCGCAGGTTCAAATCCTGTTGCCCCGATTAGTCATTGACAAGTGACTTGAAAAATGTTAAGGTAATAACCACAAAGAACATATAAGAGAAATGCTTTGATAAGGAGTAGTACACAGGTACCGGAGCGCAGAGAGTCATCGGGTGGTGTGAGATGACGGAAGGAAACTGTAGAACTCGCCTTGGAGCAGCTGTCTGAAATTACTTCGAATGATTAGAAGAAGCGAGAGTAGACACAGCCGGATTCCACCGTTACAGGGAAAGGATATAAGGAGTAATCCCGTATCCGATAAGTGTATGGATTCTATTCATGAAATAAGAGTGGTACCGCGTAAGATGTATGTCTTCCGTCTCTTGCACCTGTATGTGTGCAGAGCTGGAGGACTTTTTTTATGTGATAGTAATTCCATTGGAATTTAATACCACATAAAGCTGCTTTATCAGACTGAGCTCTGACCCAGCAGACAAAGAATCCTTCCGTCACAGAAAAGAGAAAAATTAAATTTACAATATGGAGGAATAAAAAATGATGAATGTAAGCAAATACAAAAAACAGTATTATCTTCCACCAGAAACCTGTATGGACTGGGCAAAAAAGGACTATATTGATAAGGCACCTGCATGGTGTTCTGTAGACCTTCGTGACGGAAATCAGGCACTTGTCATCCCAATGAGCCTGGAACAGAAGGTTGAGTTTTTCAAACTTCTTGTACAGATTGGGTTTAAAGAGATTGAAGTAGGATTTCCAGCTGCTTCCGAGACAGAGTATACGTTCCTTCGTACCCTGATCGATCGCAAACTGATTCCTGAAGATGTTACGATCCAGGTACTGACACAGGCAAGGGAGCATATTATCCGTAAAACCTTTGAAGCCGTAAAAGGTGCGCCCAAAGCTATTGTTCACGTATACAATTCCACATCTGTTGCACAGCGTGAACAGGTATTCAAGAAATCCAAAGAAGAGATTTTAAAGATTGCCGTAGAAGGTGCGAAATTATTAAAAGAACTGGCTGAACAGACAGAAGGAAACTTCCAGTTTGAGTATAGTCCGGAGAGCTTTACAGGAACTGAGCCGGAATATGCCCTTGAGGTCTGCAATGCGGTTATCGATGTATGGCAGCCGACTCCGGACAACAAATGTATCATCAACCTTCCGGTAACAGTGGAGCATTCCATGCCGCATGTATATGCGAGTCAGGTTGAATATATGTGCAAACATATGCTTCGCCGTGAAAATGTAATCGTTTCCTTACATCCTCACAATGACAGAGGTTGTGGTGTGGCAGATTCTGAAATGGGAATTCTTGCCGGAGCAGACCGCATCGAGGGAACTCTTTTTGGAAACGGAGAGCGTACTGGTAATGTTGATATTGTAACACTTGGAATGAACATGTATTCCCAGGGAGTAGATCCGAAGCTTGACTTCTCCGATATGCCTCACATCTGCGAGGTGTATGAGCGTTGCACGGGAATGACAGTTGGAGAGAGAAGTCCATACAGTGGAGCACTTGTTTTTGCAGCATTTTCTGGTTCCCATCAGGATGCAATTGCCAAAGGTATGCACTGGATCGAGGAAAAAGATCCGAACCGCTGGACAGTTCCGTATCTGCCAATTGATCCCACAGATGTTGGACGTAATTATGATGCAGATGTTATCCGTATCAACAGCCAGTCTGGCAAAGGCGGCGTAGGCTACATTCTGGAAACAAAATACGGTCTGAACCTTCCGCCAAAAATGCGTGAGGCAATGGGTTACGCAGCCAAGGGTGTTTCTGATCACCTTCATAAAGAGCTTCATCCAGATGAAATCTTTGATCTGTTCAAAAAGACTTTTGAGAATGTGGGACAGCCGTACAGCATTAATGAAGTGCACTTCCAGCAGACGAGCGAGGGAATTACAACTAAGGTAATCTCCACATTTAATGGAAAAACAATTACCACAGAGGCTGTGGGAAATGGACGTCTTGACGCAGTGAGCAATGCCCTGAAGAAAGCATACGAATTGAAGTATTCTCTGGAAGTATACCAGGAACATGCGTTAGAGCGCAGCTCCAGTTCTAAGGCTATAGCATATGTTGGAATCAAGAAACCTGACGGAACTATGGCGTGGGGAGCAGGCGTAGACCCGGATATTATCCGTGCTTCCATTGATGCACTTGTAACAGCAATTAATAACCGCTGAGAGATTTGTTTAAACCTTATTTATAATAAGAAGCATATTTGATAACAAAAAGACAAACCACCGCAAATCAGTTCATAAAAAAGACTGTGCGGTGGTTTGCTGCTTTGAAAGGTAACGGCGCTTTTTGTCAGAATTCGGCGATAAAAAAGGTTTGACGAACAGAAAAAGAAAAGCTATAATAAAATCCATAAGAAGGGGAGAAATAACCATACCTAAGAATAAAAGGGGACAAATAGAAACAGGGTAAATTTATCAAAAATATTACATGATTTTTGAATGAATCATCCTATTTCTTTCTTGTTGCCTTTCTTTTTTTACCTGTTTTTAGAGAAAAAAGCTATAGAAAGCAAAAAAAACTTGACATTTTGGAGTTTATTAAATATAATTTTCCTATAAATTACAGAAATGTTACAGAATAAATAATAAAAGAAATCAAAACATAACAGAAGTGCAAGGAAAGAAGAATATGAAATTAAAAAGAAGTTTACAACATGTAACAACTTGCAAGAGCGATGCCCAGAAAAAAAAGAATGGAAATGCTCTTGTACATAATTTTGTAGCTCTTAGCGCCTGCGCCACGTTGGCAATGATTTTGGCAGTTGGAACGAAGGTGGCGGAGTTTGGTCCACGGAGCCAGGTATATGCAGCTTCGGACAAAGAGAATAGATCCGCGGATGCCTGGACTGACCTTGGAAGTGTAGAGTATGATCTGCCTACCGGAATTGCCGGTATGGTAACCAGTGTTGCAGATACTCCTTCAGCAGGAACATCTGTAACAAGAATTGGAACTTCATGCGAGAGAGTCATGGTAGGCCAGCGCGTGAAGCAGATAAAAGGAAACGTGGATGAGTTGAATGTAGGGGACTCTATGGCTGATACAGTTGCGAGCCTTGATGCAGCTGCAGTATCCATGTCTGCAAATCCGAAGATCATGTCGGACGCAGATTATGATAACTTGCTTCATATAGTAGAGGCAGAGGCGGGCACAGAGGACATTAAAGGTCGTGTACTGATCGCAAATGTAATTATGAACCGCCTTTCCCATGAGGAATTTCCAGATACCATTACAGGTGTTATTCTGGATCAGAGAAATGGAATTCCTCAGTTTTCACCTGTTTACGATGGTAAGTTTTATGAAGTAACGGTAACAGATGAGACCAGGGAAGCTGTGAAACAGGCATTAGAGGGAACTGACTATTCAGAAGGAGCTCTGTTCTTTGTTCAGCGTTCTGCTGCGGACAAAAAGAACGTGTCCTGGTTTGATAAGGATTTAAAAAAATTATTTAAATATGGTGTTCACGAGTTTTACACCTACCCGGATGAAGCTAAGTCACAGAACACTGAGAATGAAACCTCAGAAGATGACACAAATGTTGTTCAGATGGTGAAAAAATAATATTTTAATAACAGTAACATTCTGTAATAAAGAGATATAAGCCGCCAGGAAATTTGATATGCCCCTTGTCAAGTAGACAGGTGAGATATCTAAAGGTAAGCGACAAAAATACCTACATTTCATTTTGGA
>NZ_JBCOME010000098.1:0-6458 GCF_040924365.1 Ruminococcus sp. 1001136sp1_2201st1_G3_2201SCRN_220225
TCTCCATTTGGATCTCCGGTTTTGATAAAGTTTGACCAATACTGATTCATTTTTTCTGCTAATTCATAGTCCCAATCTCTCCACTGTCTTACCTCCGGAACACCCTCACGCAGAGAATTAAATGCATACCACAGTTCACTTGTATGCCATGCCCACTGGCTTGCCCAGCCTCTGTCTGTTCCTAAATCTGACATGCTCTCAGGTGTACACTGGCTGAATAAGTATGTGTAGTTTACTGCTTTTCCATCCGTTCTTTCTGACATCATCTTTCCGTATACTCGATTAGCCATAAGATTTCTGCTAACGTATGAACCAAGACCATAGGTTCCTAACTGACGGCTGACCATAGCTGCTGTATTGTCATCTACTTTTACCAGATTTTCAAAATCGTATTCATCATACAAGTCACCAAGAAGTTCTTTGTATTGTGCATAGAAATCATCTGCTGTGGATACCTTCGGATAGCTTCCCTCTCCCATATTCGTTCCGGACATAACAGAAATATCATCAAACACTCCATCATTAATGGCATCCTTAGTGCTTTCATAGGTGACATACAAACCATCCAGATTCATGCCTCCCGGATAATTGGAACTGGTATTGTCAATCAGCTTTTCAGCATCTATATTTCTCAGATCCTCAAGTGTTGCGTTCTCATCGAGTCCCAGATCTCCCAGATATGCAGTTCCTCTTTCTTCGGCACTTTCCTGAGTCTGGAATGGCCAATCGTAATTTAAACCACTCTGCAGGATCAATCTATCTACTTCTACATCCATTTTAGGAGAAGCAACCATAGCCACTGCTTTTGAAGTACCTCCGGACTGTCCGCCAACCGTGATATTCTCAGGGTCTCCGCCAAAGTTCGCAATATTTTCTTTGATCCATTCCAATGCTTTGATCTGGTCCATCAGACCATAGTTTCCGCTCTGGCCCTGTTCCTCGCTAAGCTGCGGCAATGACAGATAACCAAAGACGCCAAGACGCTGTTCCACTGTTACCACAACGATTCCGTTCTTTGCAAAAGCTTCTCCGTTTCCTTCCGGCTCAAAGGTATAGCAGCTATTCAGTCCACCTCCATGGAACCACACATATACCGGTTTCTTTTCTGTAGAGGAAAGTGAATCTTCTGTTGTCATTACATTCAGATACAGACAGTCTTCACTCATTTTAGGAACTCCATCGTAATAAATATCCGTTTTATATGGTTCCACCTCTGCTCCGCCCAATACCTGCATCGGGATATCTTTGTAAGTGTCGCACACAAGTACATCATCCCATTTTTCCGGGTCTACCGGTGGTTTCCAACGCAAATCATCAACCGGTGGTGCTGCATAGGGAATTCCACGAAACTCCACAACTTCCTGATAATTTTCATCCGTACTGTTGATTCCCTGCACTTTTCCGTACACTGTTTCAACAACGTTCTTTTCATTTTCCTCTGCATATACATGAACACTTCCCAAAAGTGTGGAGCAAGTAAGTAATGCAGCTAATACGATCATCCTTTTCTTCATTTAAACAGAGCCTCCTTTTTTGATAAATTCATTTTTTGATATCTTCATTTTAAGGCTCCCAAAAGAAAAATCCTATAAATTATTTTCTTTTTAAATATCACTATTTTGCTTTGCTTTTTTTCTTTCCAGAATGCGATATTCTGAAGGCGTCATGCCGCAGGATTTTCGAAAAATCTGAGTAAAATAGGAAGCATCATTATAGCCTGTAAAGGTAGCTATATCCGTAATGTCAAAGTCTGTATTTTTCAAAAATTCTATTGCCTTTTTCAAGCGAAGTTCTGTCAGATACTTGGAAAATGTCAATCCTGTTTTATTTTTAAATGTTCTGCTAAGGTGGCCCACACTTACAAAATATTTATGTTCTGCAAGCTCATTTAATGTAATATCATCTGCATAGTGATTTTCAAGATAACTTAAAATATTTTCTATCAGAAGTTCATTTTCATTTTCCTCGCTTTTCTCACAGACTTCTTTCAAAATCATAAGCAAATGCTCTTTCAGCTCATCCGCTGTATGGAATTGATACAGATCGATTTTAAAATCAAACAGGAAATATCCCCCTTCTCCAGAGGGCACCTGACATCCGTTGTAATAGTTTTTTCTGAGGACAGAAAAAAGCTGTATGATTGCATTATAAAGGCTGTAAATGTTTGCATGCTCTCTTATACATTTGGCAAATAGTTTGTCTATGATCTTTTCTGCCTCACGAATGCGTCCAAATTCTATAAACCTACTGAATATTTCCAAAGTATCCTTTTCCAGTAATTCCGTAATTTCCAGTTCTTCCTTCCAGAAAAACAGATTTTCATTTATTAAAATACGGTTATTGATTGCGTAAATACACTCTCTGTACGCCTTTTCAACTTCCGCTCTTTCTTTATGGATCCCACTGATTCCAAACCAGGAATTTGGGTCTATACTATTTTTTAACTGTAAAAAATCAGCTTCTCCAATACATGTTTTGAAATTCATTTTCTCATTGCAGAAAAAGAGCAATATGCATTCGCCTTTATTTTTAAAATACCAGCTTTGTACACCTGCAGTAGTTCTTTTATTTTGCAAATAGTTTTTTATCTTCTGATATCCTGAATGTGAAACTTCTCCCTTCACCATAAAAAACCAGCAATGAACATTCCAAAGATCAGCAGGCATCAGATCATCAAACAATTTTTCGTTTTGTATCAATTGTGCAAAATCCAGATTCTCAACAACCCCTTTTAATTTATTCATATTTTCCAGGTTATCAGACTGTGTTTTTTCAGCAAGAATATTCTTTATTGACTTAAGTAATTCTGATTCATTGATCGGTTTGGTCAAATAATCCTTTACCTGATAGCGCAACGCATTTCTTGCATATTGGAAATCTTCATATCCGGTTTCTATTACTACCGAGCATTTCGGCATATGTTCCTGCACATATTTTGCCAGTTCCAGGCCATCTGTATTTGGCATCCGGATATCTGTAATGATAATATCCGCCTCATTCTCCTGAAGAAATTCTATCACTTCTTCCCCGTCTTCAAAATCTCCATTCACTGAAATCGGCAGTTCTGATTTTTCAAGCATCATAACAAGTGCTTTTCTCGCATAATATTCATCATCTGCAACTAAAATTTTAAAATTCATTTTCACACCTCTTCTCGCAATACCGGGAAACAAACTTTCACACAAGTGTATTCCCCTTGATTACTTTCAACTGAAATTCCAAATTCTTCTCCATAATAGTTTTTAATCCTCTGGTGCACATTTATAAGTCCGATTCCAGAGGAACTATGATTCACGCCCTGCTGCAAGTCCTTCTTCAGCTCCTGGTGTAACCTCTGCAGCATTTCATCGCCTATTCCATTCCCATTATCGCAAATACTGATCTCAGCTATATGATCGGAAGTGATTTTTCCTGTCACTTCTATCCGTCCTCTTCTTTTGCATGGAATAACACCATGTTCCATTGCATTTTCCATCAATGGCTGCAATATAAACTTTAACATTTCGCAAGTCAGCATATCCTCTTCTACGTTGTATATTACATCAAATTTTCCCGGAAAACGTATGGACTGTATTTTTACGTAGCACTGAAGATTCTCAAGCTCCTTTTTCAGCTGCACAATATTTCCCCCTTTTACGTTATAATGGAAAATATGGGACAGACATTCTGAAATTTCCGATATTTCATCAATCCCATTTAGTTTCGCCAATGCACTGACAATATTTAATGTGTTATATAAAAAATGAGGATTGATCTGGTATTGCAGCATTTGCAGCTCTGTCTTTTTCTGGCTTATTTCGTTCTTGTATGCCAGAATAATATTCTCTTCAATACGGGATACAAGATCGTTATAGCCACTTACCATTGTGGAAATTTCCCTTGGTACATTCTCTTCTAATTGAATGTGCTGTGGCTTTTGCTTTTTGTGTAAGGTTACCTGATCTAAAGCATCTGAAAATTCAGAGATAGGTTTTGTAATACGACTGATCAGCAGCATTCCACCCATCAGTAAAAAAACGAAAACCAGCAAAGCCCAAAAACAAAAGAGCATAATATTCTTCATACTTTTGAATACAAAGCTTTTTTGCTGCATGCATTGAACCAGATACCAGTCCAAATCATCGACTTTAACAACATATGCATTCCAGGCAGAACCATCTGCTTTCAGTATTCCCTGATGATCTGAATTTTCATAAATCTTCTTCACATCCTCAAGAAGAAAATTGTTTTCTTCTTCAGAAGAATAAATGATTCCATTTTTGTTAAAAAGGCAGCATTCAATTTCATCGTTTGAAAACACAGAAAAACTTTTTTCTATTTCTTCAAAATCCAAATCAATATAAATAGTAGCAAGCTTTTCATCCGATTCCACCGGATACATAGCATATGCAATTGTCAATAATTTATAAGGAAGCAGATTTATTTCGCCTTCATATATGTCTGTAATGTATTCTTCACTTTTATGACCGACTTTCGAATAGACAATATGGTCTTGTGCCTGTTCAATCTGTGTCAGCGAATCTTCCACAAAGTTACCATAAACATTTCCATTTTGGGTTAAAATCGCAGCACGTAAAATATAAGGATTAATTCCACAGATATCTTCCAGAATACCATTTACATATTCTTTGGACGAAAGTTGTTTTTTTAAAGATTGTTTTTCATAATCATTTCGAAGATCTGTCATGATACCTTTATCAATTAAAGGTAAATATTTCAAATAATCCAGATTCTTCGTTATGGTCTCAATCTCCATCTCCCACTGACTGTTCATTCCGTGCAGATAAGACCAGTTATTTTTTTCGGCCTCTCTTACATCAATGAAAAAAGAAGCACAAATTATGATTAAGGAAAATAGGAAACTGCATGCTAACCCAATAAAAAGCTGCCACCATACAGGTAATCTTGCAATTTTCTTCATCCTCAGTCTCCTTTCTGCTGAATCAAAAGATCATTCAATTCTTTCAAAAATGATTTTTCTGTATCCCTTTGAGGGGAACTGATAAAGTTCTGAAATAAAGCATTTATCGCATCCGATTTTTCGGTCTCGTAAGCAAATTCCTCCAGAAAAAACTCACCGCTTCTGATACTATCTGTAAATGCCTTCGCATAACTGTCTTCTACATCTACAGATTTTATACAGGAATATGCCCCCGCTTTGTCTGCATAATATTCACTGACATTCTTTGAAAAAACATAATCCAGGAATTGTTCGACTGCTTCTAAATGCTTACAGGAAGCGGAAACCCCCAGTGTTGCATCTATTTTCACCACAACCTTTGCCTGGTTTTCGTGATATGCAGGAAACGGCATAAACAACAGATCTATATCGGGATTGATTTTTTTTATCATAGGATACGCCCAGTTTCCCTGAAAAAACATATAGGCTTCCCCATTTGCAAATTTTTTCACAGCTTCGTCATATCCTGTATTTACGGTCTGTTTCTGTCCGTATTTTCTTATTTCCAAAAATTTTCTGGTAGAATCAAGCGCGATAGAATCTTCATATAAGAAAGCATCACCATTCAACACGTTCTGAAAAAAATCGTCCTGGCTTCCCCTTGAGGACATGTCAATCGCATCCCACCCCTGATGAATCGTCCAGCTGTCTTTATCTGCAAAAATGATCGGAAGCTTTCCTGCTTTTTTTATCTGCTGCATCGTATCAATAAGCTCCGCATATGTAGAAGGAATCTGATATCCTTCCTCTTCCAACAGCTTTTTGTTATAAAATATCCCTCTGTAATTCACAGACAATGGAAGTACATAAGTGCCACCAAGAATCTTTAACTTTTCCAGAAAGTGTTCATTTACGCAATGAGTTGCGGAAAAAGTATCCAATGCCCGCAAATATCCACCCTTTACATATTTTCCCAGTTCATCTTTCTGCATTCCGATAAATTCAACAATATCCGGAAATTCTCCCTGAACCGCCCGTATTTGTAACTCCTGATCCGGATTTGGTACTGCCATATGTTCTACATATATCTCATCCTGTGATTCATTAAAATCTGCAATGATTTTTTCAAAAATATGTCTTGTTTCTCTCTTAGATGTAAGAAATACCAGTTTTTCCTTTTCTTTTTTTTCACTGTGAATTTGCTGCTTTTCATCCGCTTCTCTGATATATAACAGACAACAGCTTGCCATGGCGCAAACAGCAATTAATAAAAACATCTTCAGATTTTTTTTCATAAGAACTCTCTTTTCATATTGAATATATGAAAGTCAGCTGTTCCGCGCCTATGGCGCTCCCACAGCTGCTATCCAGGACTTTCATAGTAAATATAGTACAACCAATCAAATTGTTTTTCAATCGGATTTCCCAAACAAGCAAAAAAGTAATAGTGACTGATTCAAAAACTTATAGCACTGGCAGACCTGTTTTTTTATAATAAAGTCACTTGTTTCGAAGGAGGAGATTTCAAAAATGAAGAAAAAAATTTTAACGATTCTTT